>NZ_JBEFDG010000011.1:0-53237 GCF_040137905.1 Corticimicrobacter sp. | reverse complement strand
GAAACGAGGGCCATGAAGAATTCTCCGAAGATGAATGGATGAAGTCCGTTGCCTCGCAATGCGGCCAAACCTCGATTTTAGGCAAAAAAGCGCCCGCTGGCCGGACAAGCCGGCCAGCGGGCTGCATGGAATTGTAAAGCGGCGGGTGGACAGGATACCGCCCAGCCCGCGCACCTGCGCCTTACTTGTCTGCAGCGTTCTGGATTGCCTCGCCACCGCGCTCGATGTCCTTGCCCACGCCGGACACGGTATTGCAGCCGGCTGCCAATACGGTCGCACACAGCAGCATGGCCAGGCCGGTTTTCTTGGCAATTTTCTGCATCATGGTATCTCTCCTTGTCATTGACGTACGCAGGGATTTCAGTCTATCCAGACTGGCCGCATCAGGCAAGCGCCACGATGCGGCGGGTCGCATTTCCTAGTGCCCCGGCGCTGCGACCGGCTGATCCCGGTCCAGGGAGATGCGCAGCACCTGCTCCCGCGCACCCTCGACGAACTCTTCCGGGTTCCACTGCTTGCTGAATCCCTGCTTGAGGCCGACATACAGTGCGTCGCCATCGGCAGACTGTGCCATCATGTTGGGAAAGACATGGCCCGGAATGCGCTTGGTGAGCTGATACGTCTTGCCATCGACCACGCCGATCGTGCCGCCAAAGAAATTACTGACATATATCTCGTCATGCTTGCGGTTGTAGGCCAGCGTGACCGCGCCCTCGCCAGTCGGCACGAAAGCGGTCTGCGCGCCGGTTTTCAGGTCGAACACATACAGGCCATCCTGTTCGCCTTCGTTCTCCTCATCGGGCTGGTGAATGAATTGCGAGGCAAAGATGCGCCCACCCTGCGCATCGACCGCCAGGCCCACCAGGTTATTGATGCGGGGCTGGGTCTGATCCAGCGAAATATGGCGAATCACCTGACGGCTGACCGGATCGATCTCGTTGATATAGTCGCGGCCGGCGGTATAGAGATGCTGGGAAACGGGGTCCAGTGTCAGTGCATATCCCACCGATGGGAACGCACCCTCGACCTCGCCCTTGAGTTGCAGCGTCTGGCCATCGAGCACCAGCAGCCGATAGACCGATTGTCGGGACTCTCCTTCGCCAACCTTGCCGATATAGGCCACGAACAGCTCGCCGGTCCTGTCGTTGTAGACCATGTGACGAAGATGCTCATCCTGGGGTGCACTGGGCTCGACATGCAGGCGCTCACTGGTCACAGCCACCTTGCCATCTTGCGGCGATACCCGGCTGACGCGCAGCGAAGCCGCCTGGGTATGCCCCACGTACAGCCATTTCCCGGCACCATCCTGTGCCAGCGAAAAAGCCCGGTATGGCATTTCGTAGCGCCCCTTGACCTGCATGGTTTCACCATCGAAGGCATACAGATAGCCCCGGTTCTCATCACGCCGCACCCGGTCGATCACTGCCCCGAAAACCGCGCCTGTCGGTGCGTTGAACTGCAATTCATACACCCCCTCCTCCGGCTCCTGCAGATAATTGGTGCGCATCCAGAAGCGATCCTTGTCGGAGACAGGCGGCGATGCCCCGAAAGCCGAGGACAGCGCCAACAGGCAGGCCAGTCCCGCCGTCAGTGCTCCCTTGAGGGGCTTGGACAGGCGATGCGATGAAAGATGATGGGTCGTCATTGAAGTGATACAGCTTGGTTGAGGTAATTCAGGTACGGCAGGCAAGTGCTGCGCGTCAGCCGGTGATCCACAGATAATCCGCATGCGAGGTATCGGCGTCGGACTCCTGGGTCAGGAGCAGCAACACCCTGACAGCCGACTCGGGCTGATCCGGCCATTGATCGCGCAGGTGCATGGCAACCCCTACATCCTTGAGCGCGTGGATGTTGCCGGCAAACAGCACGCTGGGTTTGGGTGCAGCAATCAGCGTATCCGCCATGCGACGATCCCGCCACATCTGCGCGGCAATCATGCCGGGCATCTGCTTCTCGGTTCCGGCATGGCTGCCACCGATATACCCTGCCAGCGTGTCGGCCACCGCAGGTCGCTCGCTCAACGCCCCCAGGGGTCGCGTTTGTCGCGCCATGATCCGGCGCATTTCATCCGCGTCGAAATTACCGGCCAGCACGGGCTGTGGCTGGCTGAGCAGCGCGATGACCAGGTTGCCGTAAAGCGGCCAGGGCCAGCCATCCTGCCAGTCCAGCCGACGCCGCAAGGTGCCGGCATCCGGCACCGGTTGTGTCTGCAACTCGTGTTGCAGTTCATTCAGGGCAGGCTGCTGGGAGGGCCGTGCCATTTCCAGCACATAGCTGCCTGCCGGGCGCTGCTCAGGCAGCGTACGCACCAGCCACTCCTCGATCTGGTGGTGCCGGAGATTGTCATGATCTTCGCCCACGATCAGTACCTGGGCAGCCGCCAGTTCGGACAGCAATGCGTCCGGGGTCAGGCGGGCACCATCGGCCAGGCGCACGACATACCCCTGGGCCACGGCCTGCTGCAATACGGCCTGATGTTGCCGGGGATCAGGCGCATGCTGACAGGCTGCCAGCAAAGAAGTCAGCACAAGGAACGACAACAGGCGCGAGATCATTTTTACCAACTCAAAAATATAATTATATTGCATTCTCATTTGCATTAAAATTCCATTATCAATAGCGTGTCAAGCAAAACACTGGAACGACGCCCGTCTCACGATTGCATCGCATGGTTTCTCCCGCTCCACATCCTGATATCGAACAGATCTACCAGGCACACCAACCCTGGCTGAAATCATGGCTGGGACGCAAGCTGGGGGACATCCATTGCGCGTCGGATATCGTCCAGGATGTTTTTGTGCGCCTGCTGTCGCGCAGCGACCCAACCCCCATCAAGGAACCGCGTGCACTGCTGACAACCATTGCCCAGCGCGTGCTGGCCAGCCACTGGCGCCGTGAGCAACTGGAGCGCGCCTACCTGGATGCCCTGGCGCAACAACCCGTGCCATTGGCGCTGTCTCCCGAAGCGCATTCCATCCTTCTGGAAACCCTGCACGAAGTCGATCAACTGTTGCAGGGCTTGCCCCAGGCTGTCCGGCAGGCTTTCCTGCTGAGCCAACTGGACGGACTGAAGCAGGCAGAGATTGCCGCCGTGATGGGCATCTCCCTGACCACGGTCAAGCGCTATCTGGTGCGTGCCGCCATGCAATGCTATTTTGACCAGTCAGCATGACCACACCGCACGCCGTTGCAGAGCAGGCCATCCAGTGGCTGCTTGCCTTGCAGGAAAACCCTGGCAGCGCCAGCCTGCTCAGGGAGTGGCAAGCCTGGCACGATGCCAATCCTGCACACGCCCAGGCCTGGCAACGCATCGCCACGTTGCACGGCCGCCTGCAAGGCATTCAGCATACCGCGCCGGCCTCGGCAGGCGCAGCACGCAATGCCCTGCTCACCCGGCCCGCCAACCCGCGCCGACGCGCCATGGCCGGCTCACTGGCCCTACTGCTGAGTGGCGGCCTCGGCTGGCTGGCCTATGACAGCCAGCCAGGCCAGCGCCTGCTGGCCCAGGAGCGCACCCGCAAAGGCGAACAGCGGCAAAGACATCTGGAAGATGGCACGACATTGACCCTGGCACCAGACACGGCCTTGAATATCCACTACGACGACCAGATGCGTGTCATCGAGCTTCTGGCCGGCGAGATTTTCGTGGAGACAGGACACGCTACCGGCGACCTCCGTCCATTCATGGTGCGCACTCGACATGGTCTGGCCCAGGCGCTGGGCACCCGCTACTCGGTTCGCCTGCTGCCAAGCGCGGCAACAGCACCTCATCCAGCCACCCAGGTATCGGTCTTCGAAGGTCGGGTCAGACTGCAGGCCAGCCAGCCAGGCACTACGGACACCCAGCCTTATATCCTGGAGAGCGGCGAGCAGAGCGTGATGCATCCTGATCGCTACGATCTTCGTCAGCCCGCCGATGCCGGCCGGGCCAGTTGGCCCGATGGCATCCTGCTGGCCCGCGACATGCGATTGGCCGACCTGTTGCACGAACTGGGTGCCTACGCCCCGTTTGAACTGGACTGCGCCCCTGCGCTGGCCGATCTGCGACTATCGGGCTCCTATCCGCTGGCTGCGCCGGAAGATGCCATCTACAGCCTGGCCAGAATGCTCCACCTCAAGGTCGAGGATCAACGTCGCGGTCTGCTCTGGACAACGCGTACGCTCTATCTTTCATGAAAACGCAGATGCAAATGGTCTGTTTTTTCATTTCGTGCGACATGGAATGGGTAAACCCTGAAAACATCGATCCGATTCCATATGAGCCGTCCCTTGAGTGCCTCGCCCTGCCAACCTTTGCGCCCCATCCCTCTTCGCGCTTCATCGCTGCACCGTGCCGTGCTGCAAGCCCTGCTCCTGCTGGCCCCCCTGACAACCATCGCGCAAACCACCACAGCTGATGCCGCCACGACAGAAACCCGCCATGCCGCCCTCATGCTCGACCTGGCAGCAGGCCCGCTGGACCAGGTACTCAACACCTTCGGCAGACAGGCTGGCCTGCTGCTGACCTATCCCAGCGACATGGTTGCAGGCAAACAGAGCCCAGGTCTGCAGGGTCGCTACAGCAATCCCGAAGCGGCACTCACGGCATTGCTGGAGAACACCGGGCTGTATGCCGTCGCCACACAGCACAACGGCTTCATGCTGCAACGCACGAACACCATCCAGCGCAATAACGTGGCACGCATGGATACCCTGACCGTAACGGGCACCTATGAAACTGCCGGTGCCCACAGCACACGCACGCTCAACCAGAACATGCAGAGCCTGGATGCCACCTTGCGCAGCATGGCCGGCACCTATACCCAGCTCGATCCGCTGCAGGCTGCCGTCAGCGTCAACATCCGCGGCATGAGCGGCCTGGGGCGGGTCAACACCATGATCGATGGCGTGACCCAGACCTTTTTTGGCGTCGCCCCGGCCGGCTACCACGGCAATGGAGCCAACAGCGGCGCAGGTGCCCTGATCGATCCGAACTTCCTGGTCGGCGTGGATGTCACACGCGGCAGCAGTGCGGGCTCCCAGGGGATCAATGCGCTGGCCGGCAGTGCCAACATGCGTACGCTGGGCGTGGATGACATTCTGTTCGAAGAGCGCAACACGGGGGTCATGGGCCGGTTTTCCGTAGGCAGCAATGGCCTGGGGCGCAGCGGGATGGTGGCCGTGGCAGGCCGCACCCCCTTTTCCGACACCGGCAGCATAGGCGGTCTGGTAGGCATCAGCGGCAGCACCGTACATGCCACCTACAGCAACGGCAGCGGGCGGAGCAGCAGCGAATTCCTGGGCGAAGATACCCAGTTCATGAAACAGCATCCACGCTCACAACTCTACAAGCTGGAAATCCGTCCCGACAGCGACAACTACTTTGAATTGAGCGGGCGTACCTATACCAACACATTCAACCGGCGCGATCTCGACAGCGAAGACTACTACCTGAAGTACGGCTATTCGCCCAGTTCCGATCTGGTGAACGTAAGCGCCCAGATCAGCAACAGCCGCTCCCGGCAGGATTATGAATACGGTGCCATCAGCACCTATAGTCATACCGCGATCCGCAATCGCGCCAATGCCTTCGACCTGAGCAACCTCAGCCGTTTTGCATGGAACGATTATGAGCTGGACCTGCGACTGGGGGGCAAGTTCACAGACACCACATACAGTCGCTCAGCCGTTCGTGAATTCGAGGATGAAGGCCGCAACGGATTCATGCCGGCCGGCCGGCAGAAGATTTCCTCGCTGTACAGCACGCTGGCCCTGCGGCACGACATCTACCAACTGGACCTGGGTCTGAACTACACCCGCAGCAATGTCATCGGCAACAAGCCGGCCTGCCCGGACACGATACGCTGCTTTCCCCAGGGTGCCGCCCGGCTGAACCTGACCGACACGGCCATCAATCCTTCTGCGACACTGGCTGTGCAGGTTGCTCCCTGGCTGCGCCCATTCGTATCCTACAGTCAATCATCGCGCGCGCCGAATGTGCAGGAGGTCTTTTTCTCCAATGAGGGTGGTGGTTCCATGAACCCATTCCTGAAACCCGAAGAGGCCGAAACCTGGCAAGTCGGCTTCGATATCTTCAAGCAGGGACTGCTGACGGAAAAGGATACCTTCCAGCTCAAGGCACTGGCCTACCGAACCCGAATCAAGAACTACATCACCGGCGAGTCGTTCTTCCTGTGCTACGACGGTTCCCGCTGTCAGGATATTGACAACTCATATGCCGATTTCAACGCGCAGATATCCATCAATTCGCTGACTCCCGTCACCACGCGTGGCTACGAAATCGAAGCCAGCTACGATGCCGGCATGGTCTATGCCAGCCTGAGCTGGAGCAAGCAGAAAACCGACCAGCCCACCTCGATTGTCAGTACGACGCAAATGGGGTTCGGCTATAGCGATATGGCCGACCTACCCAGCAGCTATGCCACCTTGGATGTCGGCGCACGGTTCCTGGATCGCACGCTGGTTATAGGCGGTCTGGCCAAGTTCACTGGCAAATCGAGACGTCTCAGCACTGAGGGCATCAATATCGATACCAACCGTGTCGAGAAAGAAGATATGCCCAGCATCCCCACGATTTTCGATATCTACGCCAGCTACCAGCTTTCCCGCAACGTGATGCTGCGTGCCAGCGTCCAGAATGTGGGCAACAAGGATTACGCCGAAGCGCTCAACCGCATGAACCAGGATCTCTACTATGCCCAAGAAGGTGTATCAGTCAATACAACGGCACGCGGCCGGACTTATATGGTGAGTACGGAAATACGCTTCTAGAGCTTGTCCAAGACGTACACGGACACCTGGAGCAGAGGGGCGGAGCATCACAGATTGTGTTGCGCCCCTGTATCGGTTGCTCAACGCACATAGCGAGACGGAGCGAAGAGCATTAAATGAACATTAAATACTATCTAAAAAATTCAGCAGTGACTTTTTTATTGACTGCTTTTATCTATTGGGAGTCATGGAATGTGGAATGGGAAAATAAAATAATTTTTTTAACAATAGCTACCCCAACCGCTCTACTTTATCCGTTTTCAAAATACTTAATGGGGAAATTTGCAGTACGTATTGCAGGCAATGATTTTTGGGACAAACTTATCTCAGGTAACGGCCCTGCAGGAACGCGCGGAGTGGCTTTTTGCTTTATGTTATGCCTGATTTTTTCTATCCCGCTAGGAATTTTGTGCGTTCTCTTTGAAATAAAAAAAGCCGCTAAAA
The DNA here is from genome assembly GCF_040137905.1 of Corticimicrobacter sp. Classification (NCBI taxonomy): domain Bacteria; kingdom Pseudomonadati; phylum Pseudomonadota; class Betaproteobacteria; order Burkholderiales; family Alcaligenaceae; genus Corticimicrobacter; species Corticimicrobacter sp. The sequence continues at coordinate 46,022 of NZ_JBEFDG010000011.1, read as the reverse complement.
AACATTATTTTAGCGACTGATATTGAAAAAAACAGACTCGGAACCGGTCTCGGCGTTTTGTAATACGCCTCTCCCGACAGATCGCGCCGCGTCGATCACACTTCCCTGCGATCACGCCAGCGATAGCGCAACAATTCCAGCGTCGCCACCTTCCTGACCACCCCATGCAGTGGAACGGCCTTGGGCTGCGTGCGAGGAATGTCGAGGTCGTCGCTGCTTCGGCCCTGCGCCGCCTCTGCCAGCATTTTGCCGGCAGCCACCGCCAGTGCCACACCCCGGCCATTGAAGCCGGTCAGGGCCACGACACCGGGGGCCAGCTCATGCAGATGCGGCAGGAAATCCAGCGTGATCCCGACGTGGCCGAACCAGCCATGCTCAAAGCGCCAGTCCTGCCCCAGATGTGGAAACACGCGCGCCAGACGTGCACGGATGCGCGACTCCAGGCGCGGTCGCCATGCCGCGGGTACAGCCAGCACGCCCCCGGACACCAGCCGCCCATCCACGGTCGGCCGTGCAAAGTGCATGTCCCCTCGCGTGTCAGAAATGGCCACCTGCCCTGGCAGGACCTGGGCACGCACCGACTCGGGCAGTACCGAAGTCGCCAACTGGTAGAACTGCACCGGCACGACCGAATGCTGCAAGGCAGGAAACAGGCCATCGGCATAGGCATCCGTCGTCACCACCACCCGTTGCGCCTGCACGGCTCCCTTGGCCGTACGCACCTGCCAGCTGGGCTGGGCTGCCTCGACCTTGAGCGCGGCAGACTGCACGTAGATCTGCGCACCTGCCGCCTGGGCAGCCGCAGCCAGTCCGCGCACCAGTTTCAGGGGATGGACATGCCCCCCGTCGTGCGCGATCCAGCCACCAAAATATTCCGTGGCACCGCTCAGCGCCTGTACGCCAGCAGCATCCAGCTCACTGACGCTGGCCCCCAGCGCCTGCCACTGCCGGGCGCGCTGGACAGCCTGACGTGCACGCCCCGGCGAATGGGCAGGCTGGATCCAGCCCTGCTGCACCGCCTCGCACGCTATCCCCAGTTCACGGATCAGGTCGAAGGTGAATGCGGCCGAGCCGGCCACGAAACGGGCCATGCGTTCGCCGCGTACATCGCCATAATGGCGACGCAAGTCGTCAGGGAAGGCGCGGGTCAGCGCCGGAATCACCATGCCATTGTTGCGCCCGGCCCCACCATGCCCGATATCGCCTGCCTCCAGCACCACGACCGAGCGGCCCTCGCGGGCCAGGTGCAGGGCGGTCGACAGGCCGGCATAACCGGCACCGATGACGACGACATCGGCCGATACCGTATCCTGCAGGACAGGAAACACGGATGTCGCCACATCACTTGCTTGCCAGTAGGAGTCACTGACGGGCTGTTGCCAGGGCAAGGTCATGTGATCACTCCACCAGCAGCAGCGCCACGCCGGAAGCCTGCGAAGCAGGCACCAGGATGCCGTCAGGCTGGCGCTCGAAAGGCACGCCATTGGCTTCCAGCACGCGGGCGGCGTCCTGCAGCGAGCGGGTCTGCAATTCCAGCCCAACCTTGCGATCGGCACCATCCGGTCCCAGTTCGATCTCAGTGCCAAAAATGGCGCGCGCACGCGCCAGCGTCAGAAACTCGACACTGGCCTGCCCGGTTCTGAGACGCAGGCCGCCTTCGATCGATTCCAGTTCCGAGGCCTCGAACACCTTGGCCAGCACGGCACTGGCTGCCTGCAGGTCCTGCGAGGCAATCACGACCCGCTTGACGGCATAGACACCATTGGCATGCTGCTGCCAGGGCGCATGCCAGACCAGATCCGGATCCAGGTGCTGGCAGAAGAAAATGCGGCCGCTGGGCGTCGTCGCCAGATCCAGGTGCAGCGTGCGAAAACGCGCATCGCGCAACGTGCCATCGGTCAGTTCGACCGGACGGTGAAATGCCTGCGGTGCGTCGCTCATCAAAGCAACATCGCGCGCCTGCAGCGGGGCCACCAGCGCATCGGCGTCATCGGTCTTGAAGATCAGTCCGGCCAGCCCTTGCTGCGTACCCCACACACCGGCAACGCGGCCGGCATTCTGCGGCTCGTAACCCAGCAGTTCGAGGTAATCGTTCTCGAAGATCGCCAGGTGGTTGCTGGACCCCAGCGAGTGATGGCCACGCGGTGTCAGGGTAAAGCCAAGCCGCGCATATTGACGGGCAGCCTCGTCCAGTTGGTCGTTGACATTGACCAGCACATGGTCGATAAGCGGAAATTTGAGCGACATACGCCCTCCTGGTTCGAATTTTGAAACTGCAGACAAGTCGCCTCAGGCAACCTGCGACACATCCGCCGCAGCAACACGTGGCGGCTGCCAGTGACGACCGGGAACGGCGTCCAGCAACGCACGCGTGTATTCATGCTGAGGATTGGAGAATACTGCAGCCGCCGGGCCATGCTCGACGACCACGCCGTTTTTCATGACGGCCACCTGATCGCATATCTGGGCTGCGACCCGCAGGTCATGCGTGATGAACAGCAACGACAGTCCCAGCCGCTCGCGCAGGCTGGCCAGCAGGTCCAGCACCTGGGCCTGCACGGACACATCGAGTGCCGAAACCGGTTCGTCTGCCACCAGGATACGCGGCTCCAGCGCCAGCGCACGGGCCAGGCCGATACGCTGGCGCTGCCCTCCAGAAAACTCGTGCGGAAATCGGTTCGTCGCTTCCGGATCGAGGCCGACCAGCGCAAAAAGCTCCCGTGCCCTGGCCAGGGCCTGCTCGCGCGGCGTGCCATGCACCACCAGCCCCTGTGCCACGATATCGCCGACCTTGCGGCGAGGATTCAGGGAACCATACGGATCCTGGAACACCATCTGCACATGCCGGGCATGCTGGCGCAATTGCTTGCGACTGAGTGCCGCCAGGTCCATGCCCTCGAAACGGATTTCGCCGCTATCGGGATCGAGCAGCCGGACAATGCAGCGGGCCAGGGTCGATTTGCCCGAACCGCTTTCACCGACGATACCCAGGGTGCCGCCCTTTGGCAGAGTCAGGCTGACGTCATTGACGGCATGTGTCAAACGACGCCGGCTCTTGATCAGGCCGCCACTGCGATAGGTCTTGCTGACATGGGAGGCCACCAGGATGGGCTCGCCACCGTGCTCGCGCACCGGCGGCGGCTCCAGCGGCGGCACGGCCGAAATCAGTGCCTGCGTATAGGCATGAGCCGGCGCGTTCAGCACCTGCTGGGCAGCACCGTACTCCACCAGGTGCCCCTGCTGCATCACGGCGACCTGGTCGGCAATCTCTGCCACCACGCCAAAATCGTGCGTAATGAACAGCACGGCTGTACCCTTGCGGGCCTGCATTTCGCGGATCAGGTGCAGAATCTGCGCCTGTGTCGTCACGTCCAGTGCCGTGGTCGGCTCGTCGGCAATCAGCAGGCTGGGCTCCAGGGCCAGAGCCATGGCAATCATGGCGCGCTGGCGCTGTCCGCCCGACAGCTCATGGGGATAGGCACGCGCTGCCCGCTCGGGGTCGGGAATATGCACATCCGCCAGCAGGTCCAGCACCCGCTTGCGGATCTCCCCGCGCCCCAGGTGGGTGTGTGTGCGAAACATCTCGCCAATCTGGTCGCCGATCCTGCGCAGGGGATTGAGCGCAGTCATCGGTTCCTGGAAAATCATGCCGATCTGCGCCCCGCGCACCGTGCGCATGCGGGCCTCGTCAAAGGCCAGCAGATCCTCGCCCTGGAACAGGATGCGGCCCTGGCTGGCACGCACTTCAGGCGGCAACAGGCCCATGATCGCACCTGCGGTCATCGACTTGCCGGAACCGCTCTCGCCGACTACGCACAGGGTCTGCCCCTGCGCCAGTTCGAACGAAACATCGGTCAGCGCATAGGGCCGGTCCGCGCCGGCGGGCAGATCCACCTGCAACGATTGCAATGCAAGTAAAGTGCTCATCGCTTTTTCAACCTGGGATTCAGTGCGTCATTGAGCCCCTGCCCCACCAGCGATACCGCCAGCACGGTCAACAGGATGGCAAAGCCCGGAATGGCCGATACGTACCACTGCACGCGCAGCACCCCTCTGCCCCCCCCGATCAGGTTGCCCCAGGACGGCACGTTGGGATCGGACAGGTTGAGAAACGCCAGGGCACTCTCGAGCAGGATCGCCACTGCCATGATGACGCTGGCGTAGACGATCACCGGCGGCAATGCATTGGGCAGGATTTCCCGGAAGATGAGCGCGCCATCCGTCAGCCCCAGCGTCCGCCCGGCCTGGACGAACTCGCGGTTGCGAAAGGACATGAATTCGGCCCGCGTCAGCCGCGCAGCCGGCGGCCAGGACACCACCCCGATGGCGATGATGACCGTCTCCAGCTGTGAGCCGAAGACCGCCACCAGCACCAGCAGCAGCAGAAAATTCGGCAGGATCTGGAAAGCCTCGGTCACCCGCATCAGGATATCGTCGATCACGCCACCGTAGTAGCCGGAAATCGCCCCGACCACGATGCCGATCACGATCGCCAGCACGGTGGCGACCAGCCCGATCAGCAGCGTGACACGGGCACCATGAAAAATCTGCGCGGCAATATCACGCCCGGTATGGTCCGTGCCCAGCGGAAAGGCCGGATTGGTGAACGGCCACTGCAGCGGCCGCCCTGCCAGGCCCAGCGGATTCTTGGGAAAGAAGATGTCTGCCGTCAGGGCCAGGCTGATAATCGCCAGCAGCAGTACCAGGCCGATGACGGCAGCCGGACTGCGCAGGTAGTTACGTAGGAACTGCATGATTCAATGTCCCGTGTTGATGCGGGGATCCAGCCGGCTGTAGATCAGGTCGACCACGAAATTGATGACGATCACCAGGATGGCAGACACGAACACCACACCCAGCAGGGTGTTCAGGTCGCGCTGCATCACCGATTCGTAGGCCAGCCGGCCCAAGCCCGGCAAGGCGAACACGCTCTCGACCACCACCGAACCACCCAGCATCGTACCGGCCTGCAGACCGACCAGCGTCACCATCGGCAGCATCGCATTGCGCAGGACATGGCGTACCACCACGGCGTTCTCGCTCAGACCCTTGGCGCGGGCCGTGCGCACGAAATCCAGTGTCGAGACTTCCAGCATCGACGCCCGCATGATCCGCAGGTAGACCGCCAGGAAAATCAGTGCCAACGTCAACGTCGGCAGCACCAGGTGCCAGGCAATATCGAGTACCAGCGCCCAGCCCTCCAGTCCAGCCCCGATCGTGCCGAAACCGCCGGCAGGCAACCAACTGAGATAGACGGCAAAGACGAAAATCCCCATCAGCCCGAACCAGAACGAGGGCGTGGCGTAGAACACCAGGCCCAGCGTGGAGATCAGCGTATCCTGCCACTTGTTGACACGCCGGGCTGCAATCACGCCCAGCACCATGCCGAAGGCAAAGGACAGCGCCAGTGCGGAACCCATCAGCAGCAGGGTTGCCGGCAACCGCTCGATGATGACATCGGCCACCGGCTTGCCATAGATGGCAGACTCGCCCAGGTCCAGATGCACCAGCCGCCACAGGTAATCACCCAGCCGCGTGGTGGTGGACTGGTCAAGCTGGTAGTGCCGACGCAGTTCCTCGATCATGGTGGCATCGGCACCGCCCACCTGGGCGACCAATGCATCCACGGTATCCCCGGGTGCCAGTTGCAACAGCAGGAACAGGCCGGCCAGGATAATCAGCAGGGCCGGGATGGCGGCAGCCAGCCGCCGTCCGACCAGGGAAAGGAAATGCATCATGTCGGCGTACTTCTTTCTTTACTTTGCGATCCAGGTGTCATGCCAGCTGCTCGAGGGCCAGCGTGCCACATTATGGTCGTTGCCGACCTTCTTGCTGACGACCGAGAAGAACTCCCGCTCGACGGCGAACCAGAGAGGGAACTCCTCGTTCACCTGTTCGACCAGTTCCACGTACAGCGCGCGCCGCTTTTCCGGATCGATCTCGGATGCCGCGTCATCGACCAGTTGATCGACCTTGTCGGATTGCCAGCCGTACTGGTTGGTCCAGGGCGAACCGGCCGGGCTGCCGGAGCGTACCCAGACGGTCGTGGAGACATGGGGGTCACCGCGATACTGGTTCCAGCCGGTCGCGATATCGAAATCGTACGAGGTATAGACCGCATGCAGCGCGCCGGCATAATCGTGATTGGCAATCTCGACCTTGATGCCGACTTCGGCCAGCGACTGCTGGATAAAGGTCGCAAACAGCGGCACATCCTCACCATTGGGAATCTGCACCAGTTTCAACGTGAAGCGCTCACCCTTGCTATTGCGAGGATAGCCGGCCTCGTCCAGAAGCGCCTCGGCGCGCGCGCGATCGAACGGATAGGGTTGCTTGCTGTTGGGCGGATAGAACTTGGCCGACGAGGAAGGAATAATGCCGGTCGCCGGCTTGCCCTGGCCATAGAGGAAGTTCTCGATGAAGAACGGCACGTCGATTGCATGGGCAATGGCGCGACGCACACGAACGTCGGCAATTTCCTTGCGACGGAAGTTGAACTCCACCGTATTGAAGAACTGGTTGGCCTCTGAGCCCTTGCTGGTCACTTCGAAGTCCGGATTGCTGCTGAGGCGATCCAGGTCAGCCAGCGTCAGTTGCGAATAGGCGCTCAACTGCACCTGACCGGTTTCCAGCGCGGCCGTGGCGGCCGACTTGTCGGTGATGATGCGCCAGACGATACGGTCGAGGTAGGGTTCGCCTTCGCGCCAGTAGTCGGGGTTGCGCTCGGCAATGATGTACTGGCCACGCTGGTATTCGACGAAACGGAACGGGCCGGTACCGATCGGCGCGGTGTTGGCCGGATTCTCGAGCACGTTGGTGCCTTCATAGACATGACGCGGCACCACATAGCCCAGGTCGGCCAGGGCACGCAGCAGCAGATCCTCGGGAATCGGACGGGAATAGTGGAACACGGCCGTGTAATCGTCCGGCGTGTCCACGGCTTCCAGGTTCTGCTGCAGGCCGGTCGAGAAATTCAGGTGCTTCTTCCACAGTTCCAGCGCGTTGTACTGGACGTCGGCAGAGGTAAAGGGCTTGCCGTCATGCCATTTGACGCCCTCGCGCAACTTGAACGTCACGGTCTTGCCATCCGGGCTGGATTCCCAGGACGTGGCCAACTGCGGCACGACCTTGCCATCGGCATCCAGATCGACCAGCGACTCGATGATCTTGCTGGTCACGATATAGACCCCGGTCGAGGCACGCAGGGACGGATTCAGGATGCGCTGCTCGGAGCCCAGGTGCACATTCAGCACACCACCGCGAACCGGCGCTGCTGCATTGCCCGTGACTGCCTCGGCCATGACAAGATGCGGCCAGAGAGGGGCCGCAATCAAGGCGCCGGACATCGCCAACCATTCACGACGGGTGATTGCCATTTCGTCAAACTCCAGTAATTTGCATAGAAGGAAGCGTTAGTCTAGATCCCGCTTCTTATCCTATAAAATTATTTATAGCGATTCTTATATTATTTTTTGCAATATAAGAATCCCGCGATCCATACCCGGCATGCCACATCACGCAGCATTTTTCCAAAACAGGAATGGAAGACGCAAAAGGGGAGCTGATTCTATTCCAGCATCCAAATAACCATAAATAATCAAAAATTATTAGCTTATGACCAAATGAAGTTAGCCATCGACGCAGCGCTCATCATCTCGAGCATGTACACAAGACCGGCAAAACGACGGCAGCCTGCCATCGCCTCCCCCTTGAGAACCCTTCTTTACATAGTGATGGCAATTGATCTTTCTCGTCACGGACACGTCATTTATCTGCAATAATCGCGCATCTTCATTTAGCCAACATCTCCCATGCCCGATCTGTTCACCGGCCTGGATCCCTGGGTCGCAGCCAGTCTCGTCCTGGCGCTGACCTTCGTGCTCGCCTTCGAATTCATCAACGGTTTCCACGATACGGCCAACGCCGTTGCCACCGTCATCTACACCAAGGCCATGCCCCCCTACCTGGCGGTGGTCGCATCCGGTATCTTCAATTTCCTCGGCGTACTGCTGGGCGGCGTGGGTGTCGCCTATGCGATTGTCCACCTGCTGCCCGTCGAACTGCTCGTCAACGTCGATACCGGACGCGGGCTGGCGATGGTCTTTGCCATGCTGTCGGCCGCCATCATCTGGAATCTGGCCACCTGGTATGTCGGCCTGCCGGCCTCCAGTTCACATACCCTGATCGGCTCCATCCTGGGCGTGGGTCTGGCCAATGCGCTGATGACCGACCTGCCGCTGGGCAGTGGCGTCAACTGGGGCAAGGCCATGGATATCGGACTGTCGCTGATCATGTCGCCGATAGCGGGCTTCCTGGCAGCCGGCGGCCTGTTCCTGCTGCTGCGCCGTTACCTGCCACTGTCCAAGATGCACAAGACGCCCGAGCAGCGCCGCGAAACCGAGAACAAGAAACACCCGCCATTCTGGAATCGGGTCGCCCTGATCTTCTCGGCCATGGCCGTCAGCTTCGTGCATGGTTCCAACGACGGCCAGAAAGGCATCGGCCTGGTCATGCTGGTACTGATCGGCATCGTGCCCGCCAACTATGTACTGAATATCGAAAGCACCCCGTACCAGATTCAGCGCACACAGGACGCCGCCGCGCATCTCAGTACCTTCTACCTGCGCAATGGCGAACTGCTCAACGGCTATCTGGGCCAATCGGCAAATACCCTCGCAGACCCCGACACGCCCCAGCATTTCCGCTGCGAAGCAAGCCAGACCATGCAGACGCTCGAAGCCCTGCAACAGGCCCTGCATGGTGCAACCAGCTATACGGAACTGTCGCCGGATGAGCGCATCCGGGTACGCCGCTACCTGCTTTGCCTGGATGACACGGCCAAGAAAGTCAGCCAGGACAGCAGCCTGCCTGCCGCCGAGCGCAACGATCTCAACCGGCTGCGCAGCGACCTGACTGCCACTACCGAGTATGCCCCGCTGTGGGTCATCGTGGCAATTGCCCTCGCGCTGGGTGCTGGCACCATGATCGGCTGGCGTCGCGTAGTACTGACCGTAGGTGAAAAAATCGGTCGCCAGGGCATGACCTATGCCCAGGGCATGAGTGCCCAGGTCACGGCAGCCTGCGCCATCGGCGTGGCCAATGTCTTCAGCCTGCCCGTCTCGACCACCCACGTGTTGTCGTCGGGCGTGGCTGGCACCATGGTAGCCAACAAGAGCGGCCTGCAGACAAGCACCATACGCAGCATCCTGCTGGCCTGGGCCATGACGCTGCCTATCTCGATTGGACTGGCCGCCCTGTTCTTCTGGATCGGCGTCCAGTTCACGGGCTGATGCAAAAAAAGGCGGCCCTCCATGGACCGCCCTTGTTGCATCGGATATTGCGCGATACCCCGCAAAGGCCATCGCCCGCCATCATTCAGAGCCTGGCGCGCGGATCGAACTTCAGATCGTGTGCCATCTGTTCATAGAGCGCCCTGGCCTGCGGTGTATCGGCCGGCGGCACCACCACCTGCAACTCGAGATACAGGTCACCCGCCGGCTTGCCGGGAATGCCACGCCCACGCAGGCGCAGGCGACGTCCACTGGCAGTGCCTTCCGGCACCGTGACCTCCACCCGTCCACCCGGCGTCGGTACCTCGATATCGGCACCCAGCGCGGCCTCCCAGGGTGCAATCGGCACGATCATGGTCAGATCACGCCCCTCGACGCGGTAGCGGGCATGGGGCCGGAACTTGATTTCAAGATAGAGATCCCCTGCCGGACCGCCGCCCAGTCCGGGATCGCCCTGCCCCGCCAGCCGGATCCGCTGACCTTCATGCACGCCGGCAGGAATACGCACCGACAGCGTCCGTTGCTGCATCGATGACTGCCCATGTGCATCGGTCTGCATCGCGCGCAGTCCGATCTCGCGCTGGGCACCGTGCAATGCATCGTCGAGGTCGATCTCGATCACGGTATGGCGATCCTCGCCGCGTGTACGGAAGCCCCCCCCGGCACTGCGAGGATGCCCACCCATGCCAGCGCCACCCATGCCGCCAAAAAAAGCCGAGAAGAAGTCGCTGAAATCACCCTGTGCTCCGCCGGGCCCGGCCTGTCCGCCACGAAACCCGCCACCGCGCTCCCAGCCCGGCGGCGGATTGAAGCCGCCGCCCTGGGCATAGCCTGCGCCAAGCTGGTCATAGGCGGCCCGCTTTTCGGCGTCGCTCAGTACGGTATGGGCTTCGTTGATCTCGCGCATACGCGCTTCGGCATCGGCCTCGGTGCTGACATCGGGATGATATTTGCGCGCCAGCTTGCGATAGGCACGGCGGATATCATCAGCGGACGCATCTCGGGCGACACCCAGAATTTCATAATAGTCCTTGAATTCCATGTGCTTTCACCTGGTCAACTGCCTGTATGTCGAATGGGTTCCATATGGGGCCTTTGCAGCCGATATCAAGGCATGATTTTTCGTAATGCGAAAAAATTGTCTGCCCTCTTGAAAGCCTGCCAGGCGATCCCATTATCGGTTCATGCGGTGCTGGAGGGCCAGCACCATCACTGTCAAGACACTGGAGAATCGCATGTTCCACACATCCGCAGGTTCACCCTACGCACTCTTCGGCGATCTGGACCGGCTGCACCGCAGCCTGAGTCAGGCGCTGGCAGGCAGGGGATCTGACATCCGTTCGGGAACCCAGGGTGCCTTCCCGTCGGTCAATATCGGCCGCACCGCCACGGCCGTCGAAATCTATGCCTTCCTGCCCGGCGTGGCCCCGGACAGGGTGGAAGTCAACCTCGACCGGGGCCTGCTGTCCATTTCCGGCGAACGCGACACGAGTCTGCCTGCCGCAGAAGGGGAAAAGCGTACGACGCATGCCCAGGAACGCACCAGCGGCAAATTCCGGCGCACCATCAGCTTGCCGGACAATATCGACCCGGCTCGCGTCAGCGCACGCTATCGGCATGGCGTGCTGCAGATTTCGGCACCGCTGCGTGAATCCGCCCAACCCCGTCGCATCGATATCCAGGGAGCCTGAACATGACTGAAAAACATACCCCCACCCGTCGCGAAGCCTCCGATACCAGCCGCGAAACCTGGCTGGTGCCGCAGGTGGACATCCATGAGGATGACAGCGGCCTGACCCTGCTGGCCGATCTGCCGGGTGTTCCCAAGGACCGCCTGACATTGCGCGTGGAAGGTGACGCACTGCACATCGAAGGCGAGATCGCCGTCGATGCGCCGGCCGATCTGTCGTCGGTCCTGGCCGAAGTGCAGGTGCCACGCTACCGCCGCAGCTTCACGCTGAGCCGTGAACTCGACAGCGCCGGCATCCAGGCCGCTCTCAACGATGGCGTGCTGCACCTGCGCATTCCCAAGCTGGCGGATGCACAGCCACGCAGGATCGACATCCAGGTAGCCTGACACGCTTTGGTTCCCTTGCTGGTGTGACGGGCCCGTATCCAGGACACACCCGCCGCACCAGCAAACCGTGCTTCAGCGATTCAGCACCTGGGCACAGATCTCGATGAAAGCCCGCAATTTGGGTTGATTCCTGGCAGATTTTGGAAAGTACAGAAAGAGTCCATCCCGACCCGGCGAGCATTCGAGCAGAGCGGGCTCCAGCGTACCTGCCGCCAGTTCACGCGACGTATGAAAAGTCGATGAATAGATCAGGCCCTGCCCAAGGGCTGCCAGACTGCGCATCAACTCGCCATCATTGACCGTGATCGCGCCTGCCGGATCGAACCGAACGGACTCCCCGTTCTCGAGGAACTCCCAGCGATATATATCACCTTTTTCCGGCCGCCTGAACACAATGCACTCGTGCGTCACCAGGTCGCCAACTGCACGCGGCCGCCCCTTGCGCCGGAAATAGTCCGGCGAGCCGAACACGGCCCAGCTGAACGCTTTGGCGATCCTGACGGCGATCATGTCCTGTGCAATATAGGAGCCGATGGAAATACCGGCATCGTAGCCCTCGCTCACGAAGTCATCGTGGCGATTACTGACCGTGATGTCCAGCCGCAGATTCGGCCAGGCCTGTCTGAACACAGGCAGCACCGGTTCCAGGACGTGAGGCAAGGCAAGCCGCTCGACCAGCAACCGCAACGTACCGGAAGGCTCCCTGGCTGACTGCGCAGCATCCTCCAGGCCACTGGCGATGACATGGGCCGCAGGCTCGACCCTGGCCAGCAGTTCGGCCCCAGCCTCCGTCAGGGCCATCCTGCGCGTCGTACGCTGGAAAAGGGGAACGCCCAGCCGCTGCTCCAGGCGCTGCAATGACTGGCTGACGGCCCCCGGTGTTTTACCCAGATCGTGTGCAGCCTGGCGAACACTGAGCCGCTTTGCAATCGCCAGAAACTCGGGCAGGCCGTCAAACAGATGATTCGTACTCATTGCATGCCTCTGGGAAATCTATCGTGTCCAGTCAGTCTCAAGATACCAGCTTAGCCACAAATTTTCACCACAATCGAATAGCATTAAGATAAAAAATTAAACAGACCATTCAGCGTCAGGGGGCTGTTCCCGACGCTCGTCATCCCTAGAATGACCGGACACTATTTGTTCCGGAGAACACCATGTCGATTGCCAAGTCCCTGTTCATCATTGCATGTACAGTGCTCTCACTCTCATCGCCTGCCTCGGCCACGCCAGCACAGCGCCCTCGGGATGCCGATAAGGTATTGATCGTCGTCTCGAGCCTGGACAAAAAAACCGAAAGTCTGGTGGGGGGATACTGGTTCCCGGAACTGACCCATCCAGTTGAAGTCTTGACTGAAGCAGGCATAGCGTATGACGTCGCCAGCCCGCAAGGAGGCTTCGCTCCCTTCGACGGCTTTGACCTGAAAGATCCCGTCAGCATGAAAATCTGGGTGGATCCCGAACATCGCAACAAACTGGGCAACACACTCAAGCTGGCTGACGTGAATCCTGCCGATTACGATGCCATTCTGCTGATTGGCGGGCACGGCCCGATGTGGGATTTCGTCAACAGTCCAGAATTGGCCCGGATCGTTCGCACCATCTATGAAAATGACGGCATCGTCAGTGCCATATGCCACGGGCCAGCAGGGCTGATCGACGTCCAGCTCAACAATGGTTCCTTGCTCATAGACGGGCGCAGACTGACTGCATTCACGGCCGAAGAGGAAGCCTCCCGCCAATACGACAAAATCGTTCCTTTCGAACTGGAAGCCGCCCTCAAAAATGCAGGCGCAACATTCGAAGAAGCGCCGATCTTTGAAAGCAAGGTGGTCATAGACGGACGCCTTATCACCGGACAAAATCCGGCATCAGCAACAGCGCTTGGAGAAGCGCTCGTCACGGCACTCAAGAACGCTCCCGAAGCGCCCGCGCAGCCTGGGCAACCGCCTCGGCCCGAATAGCCAGCCGCGCACCGGCAGCCTCCCTGCAGCGCTGCACGATATGCGCCGGTGACGTGCCGGGTGTGCCACCAGAGAAAGGCGGCGCAGGATCATACTCGATCTGCAACTGGATCTGCCGGGCGGTATCCTCATCAAACAGGCTGGCAATCACCTGGATGGCCATGTCGATACCGGATGTCACCCCACCCGAGGTAAAGACATTGCCATCCACGCACAAGCGGGAATCATCAGGCGTCGCGCCGAACTCGGCCAGCAGTTCCCGCGCCAGCCAGTGACTGGCAGCACGCCTGCCGCGCAGCAGCCCCGCAGCGCCCAGCAACAGAGAACCAGTACAGATACCAAAAACATAGCGAGCCTGCGCACCCTGGCGGGCCGTGAACTCAACCCACTGCGGATCCAGCAGGGCATCATCGGTCCCCGGCCCACCTGGCACGACCAGCAGGTCGCAGGGACGTGCCTGCGCCATCGTAACCGTTGGCAGCAGGGCCAGGCCCCGGTCGGATCGTACCGGTGCCATCGACGCAGCCACCAGATCGACATGCACGCCCGGCGCACGGGCCAGGACCTCGTACGGTCCGGTCAGATCAAGCAGGGTTACAGCAGGGAACAGCAGAAAATTGACTTGCATGACGGCACCTTTCTACAGAATCCAGAGTCCAGCCGCTAGCGTAACCGCAGACAGGGGTGCCGTGTTTTGCGCCATAATGAAAAAACATGCAGTTCCCCATCCGGGCGCAGCCTGATCGCGCCCGCATCCCCCCTGAAATGGAGCGTCCATGTCGAACACCATCGCAGACTACCTTGCCGAAACCCTTGCCGCCGCGGGCGTCGAACGTATCTGGGGCGTCACAGGCGACAGCCTCAACGGGCTGTCCGACAGCATGCGTCGTCTCGGCAATTTGCGCTGGATGCACACCCGCCACGAAGAGGTCGCGGCCTTTGCTGCCGGAGCCGAAGCCGCCGAAACCGGCCGCCTGGCGGTATGTGCCGGCAGTTGCGGGCCTGGCAACCTGCATCTGATCAACGGGCTTTACGATTGCCATCGCAACCAGGTACCCGTGCTCGCAATTGCCGCGCAGATTCCATCGACAGAAGTTGGCCTGGGCTACTTCCAGGAAACCCATCCGCAGGAACTCTTCAAGGAATGCAGCCATTACGTGGAACTGGTCAGTCATGCCAGCCAGTTGCCGCGCGTGCTGGAGCGGGCCATGCGCACGGCCATCGGACAGCGTGGCGTCGCCGTGATCGTGCTGCCAGGCGACGTTGCCCTGAGCGAAGCACCGTTCGCCCCACAGCCATGGCACGATGTTGCACCCGCCAGCCTGGTACCTGACGATGCGGAACTCGACCGGCTGGCGGCCCTGCTCAACGAATCAGCAGCCGTCACACTCATGTGCGGCAGCGGCTGCGCCGGCGCACATGCCGAAGTCGTGGCGCTGGCCGACACGCTGGCCGCACCGGTCGTGCACGCCCTGCGAGGCAAGGAATACATCGAGTACGACAACCCCAACAGCGTCGGCATGACCGGTCTGATCGGCTTCAGCTCCGGCTATCACGCCATGGAATCGTGCGATACCCTGCTGCTGCTGGGCACCGACTTTCCCTATCGCAATTTCTATCCCTCCAAGGCCAGGATCGCGCAGATCGACCGCAACCCCGGCAACCTGGGCAAGCGCGCCCCCCTCACCCTGGGCCTGAATGGCGACATCCGGCCCACGCTGGCGGCGCTGCTGCCGCGCCTGCATCGCAAAAACGAGCGGCGCTTTCTGGAAAAAGCGCTGGCGCATTATGCCGAGGCCCGCAAGGATCTGGATGCCCTGGCACGACCGGCTCCCCAGGGCCGTCCTATCCATCCACAATACCTGACCAAGGTCATTGACCATGCTGCCGCAGAAAATGCCATCTTCAGCGCGGATGTCGGCACCCCGACCCTGTGGGCCGCCCGCTATCTGACCATGAATGGCCAGCGACGCCTGCACGGCTCCTTCAACCACGGCTCCATGGCCAATGCCATGCCCCAGGCACTGGGCGCACAGGCGGCCCAGCCTGACCGCCAGGTCATTGCCCTGTGTGGCGACGGCGGCCTGTCCATGTTGCTGGGCGATCTGCTGAGCGCGCGCCAGCTCGACCTGCCCATTAAAATCGTGGTCTACAACAACAGTTCGCTGGGCTTCGTCGCCATGGAAATGAAGACCGCCGGCTTTCCCGAAACCGGTACGGACTTCGTCGATACGGACTATGCCGCCATCGCGCGCGGTGCCGGCCTGCATGCGATCCGCGTCACCGATTCGGAAGCGTTGCCCGAAGCCGTGGTCGCCTTCCTTGCACATCCCGGTCCGGCGCTGCTGGATGTCGTGACCGACAAGCACGAACTGGCGCTGCCGCCCAAGGTCACGCTGGCCCAGGCCAAGGGCTTCAGCCTGTACATGCTGCGTGCCGTGCTGAGCGGACGCGGTGACGAAGTGCTGGAGGTCGCCAAAACCAATCTGCGATGAATACACCACCTACCACCATCACACAGGAGCAAGTGCTGGCATTCGCTGTTTACGAAATACGCCAGTTACTTGCCCAGCATCTTGGCAATGACGGGGCATCCGATCCGGCTATTCGTGCTGCAGCACATTTGGCGTATGCCTTGCACAATCAGGCCAGCGCCATTCTGGAAGGCAAGCATGTGCCTCCCCGGCAGTCCATCGCCGCCATCGAGAAAGTCGATCAGATGCTGGCTACCGACTTTCGAAAACGCTTGTCTGATTACAGCAAACCTTTGGCTTACTGACCCACGGCCACTCGAACAGGCTTGCCGATACGGCTCAACATTTCGACCAACGCATCAATCGTAAATTTGGCGCTCTTGCGATTCACGACATCCGACACACGCGGGCGCGAAACCATCAGTATGTCAGCAGCATCCGCTTGTTTCAGCTGATGTTGTCGTATCCACATCGCCAACTCATTCATAAGATCTTCCTTGATACGCTTCGTATCATCGATCTGCTTTTTTGATGCCATGAGCAGCCTCTCGGCCTCATCGGGTGCAAACCCCAACTCCAGAAACAGATTCGCAGTTGATTTGGTCACATGACGAATTTCTGTATCAATTTTCATGATTTTTGCTTTCTCAAGTTGATGATGCCACGATAGCGAACTTCTGCTATCTGCTTATCCCGCACACTCGTCAGCTGAGTCTTTTTCTGGAAGCAGTGCAGCACATACAGTGCCTCCTCGAACTTGGCAACGTACAGCACTCTGAAGATGCCATACGCTTCACGGATACGGATTTCACGAACTCCCGTCCCGGCTGCGTCAAATGGTTTCCAGTCCTCAGGTTCCAGACCCGCCTGAATCTTGCTCAGTTGAAAACCCGCCTGCCGACGAACGCCAGCAGGAAAAGACAATAAATCATCGTAAGCTGACCCGACCCAATAAATATCTTTCGGCATGCTACGCATCCGTATAAAATTTTATACAAAGATCATAGATAGCACCATCCCATCGATACGCAAAAGTCGCATTCTGCCCATTTCAAGAATTTCCGGCACCATGACCTGAACATAGCGCATGACCTGCGAAAAAATCCCATTGAGTGCGCAGATTATGCGCAGTGAACCGCGCCGCGAGGCTGCATGCAGCATAAAAAAATGCCAGTCGGTAAAACCGACTGGCATTTTTCTTTCGCAGCAGTTCCAGAGTGGGAATCCTCTACAGCGATCAGCCTGCAGCCCGCTCCTGCAACACCGCCACGGCCGGCAACGTCTTGCCTTCGAGGAACTCCAGGAAAGCCCCTCCTCCGGTCGAGATGTAGCTGACCTGATCGGCAATGCCGAACTTGGCAATGGCCGCCAGCGTATCTCCGCCCCCCGCAATCGAGAAGGCATCCGAGTCGGCAATGGCCCGGGCAATCTGCTCGGTACCGTTGGCAAACTGCGGCAGTTCGAATACGCCTACCGGACCGTTCCAGACGATGGTGCCCGCATGGCGCAGAATTTCCGCCAGGGTGGCCGCGGTTTCCGGCCCGATGTCCAGGATCATGTCATCTTCGGCCACGTCCTCGACGCGCTTGATCACGGCTTCGGCATCCGCCCCGAACGACTTGGCGCAGACCACGTCGGTCGGTACCGGCACTTCGGCACCATGGGCGCGCATGCGTTCGATGACGGCACGCGCCTGCTCGACCTGGTCAGGCTCGGCCAGCGAGGCACCAATGCGAAATCCCTGCGCCAGCAGAAAGGTATTGGCAATACCGCCGCCCACGATCAGGCGATCCACTTTCTGCGCCAGGGCATCAAGGATAGACAGCTTGGTTGATACCTTGGAACCACCCACGATAGCCACCAGCGGCTGGCGCGGTGCCTCGAGCGCCTGCGACAGCGCATCCAGCTCGGCAGCCAGCAGCGGGCCGGCGCAGGCCACGGGCGCGAAACGGGCAATACCGTGCGTGGTGGCCTCGGCGCGATGTGCCGTGCCGAAGGCATCGTTGACGTACACATCGCACAACTCGGCCATGCGACGTGCCAGTGCCTCTTCGTTCTTTTTCTCGCCGGCATTGACGCGGCAGTTCTCCAGCAGCACGACCTGTCCGGGCACCACCTGCACCCCCTTCTGGACCCAGTCCTGCACCAGATCGACCGGCTGCCCCAGCAGTTCGGTCAACCGTTGCGCCACCGTAGCGAGCGAATCGGCATCGGTCAGCTCACCTTCCTTGGGACGTCCCAGGTGAGACGTGACCATGACCGCCGCACCGGCGGCCAGTGCCATGCGAATGCCGGGCACCGAAGCGCGGATGCGGGTATCTTCGCTGATGTGACCGTGCACATCGAACGGCACGTTCAGGTCGGCGCGGATGAACACGCGCTTGTCCTTGAGCCCGCCCGACTGGGCCAGACCGGCCAGCGTCAGTACTTGAACCATGTTCCGACCCGCTCCCTCAGGCTGCTGCCATCATGGCGGCAGCGGTATCCAGCATGCGGCTGCTGTAGCCCCATTCGTTGTCATACCAGGCCGAGACCTTGACCAGCGCCCCCGACACCTTGGTCAGCGTGGAATCGAACACGCTGGATGCAGGGTGGTGGTTGAAGTCGCCCGACACCAGCGGCGCGTCGTTGTAATCAAGGATACCCTTGAGCCAGCCTTCGGAGGCCGACTTGAGGATGGCATTGATTTCTTCCACGGACGTTTCACGCGCAGCCACGAACGACAGATCGACCAGCGACACATTGATGGTCGGTACGCGGATGGCATAGCCATCCAGCTTGCCGAGCAATTCGGGCAGCACCAGGCCGATGGCCGAGGCTGCGCCGGTCTTGGTCGGGATCAGGTTGTGGGCTGCGGCGCGGGCGCGGCGCAGATCCTTGTGATAGACATCGGTCAGCACCTGATCGTTGGTGTAGGCATGCACCGTCGTCATCAGGCCGTTGACCAGGCCGATCTCGCGCTGCAGCGGTGCCACCAGCGGTGCCAGGCAGTTGGTCGTGCAGGAAGCATTGGACACCACGGTATGGCTGGCGCGCAGCACATCATGGTTGACACCATAGACCACGGTGGCGTCCACATCCTTGCCACCCGGTGCCGAGATCAGCACCTTTTTGGCACCAGCCTGCAGGTGCACACTGGCCTTTTCCTTGCTGGTGAAGGCACCGGTGCACTCCATGACCACGTCGATACCCTGGGCAGCCCAGTCGAGCGTGGCAGGATCACGGGTGGTCGTCACGGCGATGCGATCGCCATTGACGATGATGGCATCCTCGGTCGCCTCGACCTTGCCCGGGAAACGACCATGCGCCGTATCGTACTGGGTCAGGTGGGCATAGGCTGCTGCATCACCGCGGCCGCCGTTGATTGCCACGATCTGGATGTCGTGGGGATTGCCGTTTTCGTACAGGGCCCGCACGACATTGCGGCCAATGCGGCCATAACCATTGATAGCGACACGAATCGTCATCGACAGACTCCTTATAGAACCTTGCGAACCGCCTCGACCACCGCTTCGGTGGTCAGGCTGAAATGTTTGAACAGGACATCGGCCGGGGCTGACTCGCCGTAGCTGTCGATGCCCACCACGGCCCCCTCCAGGCCGACATACTTGTGCCAGAAGGCCGTGACACCCGCCTCGACCGCGACGCGCGGCACACCGGCCGGCAGCACCGACACCTGCCAGGCCTTGTCCTGACGGTCGAATACATCGGTCGAAGGCATCGACACCACGCGCACCGGCACGCCTTCGGCCTGCAACCGTTGCTGCGCCTCGAGTGCCAGGGCCACTTCGGAACCGGTCGCGAGGATCACGGCACGCGCCTCACCCTTCGAGGCCTCGCTCAGCACATAGCCACCCCGCGCAATCGCCGCCGTGGTCGCGGCATCGCGCGGCACAAACGGCAGGTTCTGGCGCGACAGCAGCAGCGCGCTGGGGCCGCCGGCATGCACCGTCATGCCGATGCTGGCCGGACGGGTCACGGCAGCGCCCCAGGCGGCAGCCGTCTCGACCGTATCGCATGGGCGCCAGACGTCGAGATTGGGAATCAGCCGCAGGCTGGCAGCATGTTCGATGGATTGATGGGTCGGGCCATCCTCGCCCAGACCGATGGAATCATGGGTAAACACATGCACCACGCGCTGCTTCATCAGCGCAGCCATGCGCAGTGCGTTGCGCGAGTAGTCCGAGAACGTCAGGAACGTACCGCCAAAAGGCAGGTAGCCGCCGTGCAGGGCAATACCATTCATGATGGCAGCCATGCCGAATTCACGCACACCGTAGTTGATGTGACGACCAAAGGCAATCGGCTGGCCGGGTTGCTGCGCGGCACGCACCGGCACCACGCCCTTCCAGTCGGTATAGTTGGAACCGGTCAGGTCGGCCGAGCCGCCCAGCAGTTCCGGCAACAGTTCGGCCAGCGCGGTAATGGCATGCTGCGAAGCCTTGCGCGTGGCCAGCGTTTCACCCTTGGCCACTGTGGCCTCGACGAAAGCCTGCCAGGCAGCCTGGAACTCGCCCGGCAGATCGCCGCGCATGCGGCGCAGGTACTCGGCAGCCAGTTCGGGATGAGCGGCAGCATAGGCATCGAAACGCTGCTGCCAATCGGCCTGCGCCTGAGCACCGGTCGCGCGTGCATTCCAGAATGCTGCGACGTCTTCGGGAATCTCGAAGGGGCCGTGGTTCCAGCCCAGGGCGGCACGCGTGGCGGCGATTTCTTCGGCACCCAGCGGCGCGCCGTGCACCTTGGCCGTGCCCGCCATGTTGGGCGAACCCTGGCCGATCTTGGTACGGCAGGCAATCAGCGTGGGACCGCCGGCGGTACGCGCACGTGCCTCGGCAATCGCGGCAGATACGGCAACCGCATCGTGGCCATCGGCCACGCGGATGACATGCCAGCCATAGCTCTCGAAACGGCGCGCCGTATCGTCGGCAAACCAGTGCTCGACCTTGCCATCGATGGAAATGCCGTTGTCATCGTACAGCGCCACCAGCTTGTGCAGGCCCAGCGTGCCGGCCAGCGAGGCAACTTCGTGCGAAATGCCTTCCATCAGGCAGCCATCGCCCAGGAACACATAGGTATGGTGATCAACCACGGCATGGCCGTCACGATTGAATTCTGCCGCCAGCAGGGCCTCGGCCAGCGCCATGCCAACCGCATTGCCCAGCCCCTGGCCCAGCGGCCCGGTGGTGGTTTCGACCCCCGGCGTGATGCCGACTTCGGGGTGGCCGGGCGTGCGCGAGTGCAACTGGCGGAACTGACGCAGGTCATCGATCGACAGGTCATAGCCGGTCAGGTGCAGCAGGGCATAGATCAGCATCGAACCATGCCCGTTGGACAGCACGAAGCGGTCACGGCCGGGCCAGGCCGGATCGGCCGGATTGTGCCGCAGATGATCATGCCACAGCGCCTGTGCCATATCGGCCATGCCCATGGGCGCACCCGGGTGGCCCGAGTTGGCCTGTTGCACGGCATCCATCGCCAGGGCACGGATGGCATTGGCGGGACGGTGATTGGATGTATCGGAAATACTCATGGATGAGAGTGGCGCAGCCGCTAGCGATGGGAAATGCCGGGGATTTTAGCATTCAAGCGCAGCCCGATGGGCATGGCTAAAATAGAGTCGTCCCCTTGCCCGCCCTTCTGTCCAGCCATGTCCGCACCCCGTTTTCACTGCACGACCGCCCTGTCCGCACACCAGACCCTGGATCTGCCCGACGAAGTTGCCCATCATGCGATACGCGTGCTGCGCCTGCCTGAAGGCACTACCATCACGCTGTTTGACGGTCATGGTGGCGAATATCCTGCACGCCTGATCATCGATGGCAAGCGCGGCCGCGCCGAGATCGGTGCACACGACCGGCGCGAGGCAGAACTTCCCGGCCACCTGACCCTGGCCCAGGGGTTGCCGGCAGGCGACAAGATGGACTGGATCATCGAAAAGGCCGTCGAGCTGGGCGTCCAGCGCATCAGCCCCATTGCTGCACAGCGCAGCGTACTCAAGCTGCAGGGCGACCGCCTCGACAAACGCCTGCGCCACTGGCGTCAGATCGCCGTGGCCGCCTGCGAGCAGTGCGGACGCAATCGCATCCCCGAGATCGATGCGCCCGTGACACTGACACAATGGCTGACGGACTCCGCCCGGCAAGGTGCCACACATGAGTCAGGTGCCTCTGACCAGGCGACGCTACCATCAACTGAAGCCACGCTGCGCCTGATGTGCACGCCAGAAGCCGGCCATACGCTGAAGCAGGCGCTGGAACTGGCTCCCCTGCCTGCCGGACAGGCAAACAGTGCGTTCGCAAGCCGGCAGACGCGGGACATCATTTTTCTGATCGGCCCCGAAGGCGGCTGGAGTCCCGAGGAGCAGACCCTGGCACAACGCCACGGGGTACAGGCCATCCGGCTCGGCAGCCGGGTCCTGCGCACGGAAACCGCTGGCCTGGCGCTGGTGGCCGCTACGGCAGCCCTGCAAGGCTGGCTGAACGACTGATCCAGCTGTCGCGCTCATGATTGATCGAATTGGCAATATGCGCGCGCAGCCACTGATGCGCAGGATCACGATGCACCCGTTCAGGCCATAGCATCAGCATCTCGAAGCCGGGGATCGCCACCGGTGCCGCCGCCACCTGCAAGGCCATGTTGCCCCTGACCAGCCGCGACGGCACCATCGCCACCAGATTGGTATGCGCCAATACCGCATTGAGAAAAAGAAAATGAGGCACGGACAGCGCGACGCGACGTGCGACACCACATGCCGCCAGGGCCTTGTCCGTCACGCCCTCGAAACCACCGCCTTCCGGCGACACGACAACATGCTCCAGCGCGCAGAACTGCGCCATAGTTAGTGGAGACGCCAGACACGGATGCCCTGCACGCCCGGCCAGTACATATGTTTCCGTGAACAGCGACCGGCGACGTAAATCCGGAGGGGCTTCGGTATCGGTCAGAAAAGCCAGATCGATATCGCCCTGCTCCGCCTTTTTTGCTACCAGCGTAGGGGCCGCCTGGATCACAGCAAGGCGCGTCGCGGGCGCAAGCTGGCGCAGACCGGCCAAGGCAGGCAACAAAGCGGTGTATTCCCCGTAATCGAATGCGGCCACGCGCCAGGTCTGGCTGGACTGCGCCGGCTCGAATGCGCCGGCAGGCGCAACCACCTGCTCCAGCACGGCCAAGGCCTGCCGCAGCGGCTCGCGCAGCGCATCTGCCCGCGCAGTAGGCCGCATCCCACGCGGACCAGGCAACAACAGCGGATCGTCGAAAAAATCTCGCAGACGGGCAAGCTGCACACTTACCGTGGGCTGAGCCAACTCCAAACGGGCATACGACACCGACATGCAAAGCGCCGACATCACACATGAGCAGGAAAAGCAGCGCTGGGCAGATACCGTGATCCTGCAATTTCCCCTGTGGTGGTTCTCGATGCCTGCCATTCTCAAGGGATGGATCGATCGGGTATACGCCTGCGGCTTCGCCTATGGGGTAAGCGAACATTCCGCCCCACGTGATCTACCGCACCGGCAAAATCGATGACGCCGGTTTCGAGCAGGCCAGGAAGGCACTGGGGCTGCGGCTGGACACCCTCGGGACAACCACCCCGATTGCCTTTCGCAAGCAGAATGCAGGTGATTACTGCATTCCGGAACTGACCTTGCGAGCCGATCTTGCCCCTGGAGCGTCAGGACTGGGGATTCATGTCAGGCAAGAGCCAACCTGATCCGGACCGGCATGCTGGCAGGATCAGGGGCAATGCACGATTGGGCGCGTGTCAGCGCGCGTCCTCATCGTCATCATCGTCGCTGTCAGTGACCTCGCCATCCTCGACTTCGTCATCCTCATCGAGGCTGTCGTCGAAGTCGATGTCTTCCTCTTCTTCATCGTCGTACTGGTCGCGGCTCGATACGGCGACCGGCAGGCTATCCGGCTCGGTGTGGCGGCCTGCATGTTCGAAGTAATAGGCAAATGCACGACCATTGTCACGGGCAAACTCGGCCACATCGGCGCACACGGCCTCGATATTGACGGCATCGTCTTCCAGGGCCGGATCGGCCGAATGCAGGTGGCTCAGCCACAGCACCACACCCGTTTTCTGTTCCGTGACCGTATCGCACAGACAATCGTACAGCGCTTCCAGGTCACCGCCGAAGAACAACGGGTAGTCCACTGCCTTGGCGATCGCCCTGAGCACCGCCGAGCGGTTACGGGCACGGTCACAATCGGCCACGAACAGTGTCATCTCGGCCTGGGACGCCATTTCGGCCAGTTGGCCGGCCTCGGACACTGCCATGGTAAGGGCTCCGCCCTCTCGCAAATCACGCAGGTGCCGCGCAGCCGATTTGCCTTGCGTCATATACTGCTCTCCTGGAAAAAATCTTCGACTTCTGCAATGCGCTGCATCGTATCGGTATATCCGAGTTCGATCAATTGATTTGTGTAGGCCGCTTCGAACAATAGGTAAGAAACCAACGTTCCGCCACTGAGCCGGTTACGCTCGGTCGACACCCCCAGCGCCCGCAGGAACATGCGCATCATCGGCGGCATGCTGTCCAGGTGCATCAGGGCCAGATCGTCCAGTCGCCGACTCGGTGCCAGCGCCAGCACCCGCACCGGCCGCAGGTCAAGCGCCCGACCGGCCTCCGGGCTCAACGCCAGCATGGCATTGAGTCGTTCCAGCCGCTCCACGTCCATCGGAATGCTGTCCAGGAATACGGTGGCCATGGCCTGTCCGCCGATCTGGGCCAGCGATGGATGGCCTGTCTCCTGGCCGCGCTGCTCTGGATGCGTATCGCCGCCGCTGAACGCGGTCCCAATCACCAACACCCGCTGCGCCCCCAGATGGATGGCCGGGCTGATCGGTGCCAGTTGCCGCATGGAACCATCGCCACACCACTCCCGGCCCTGCCCGGTTTCCAGCGGGCGAGCAGGAAACACGAAGGGAATGGCGCTCGATGCCATCAGGTGCGAAACACCGATCCGGGTAGACACGGCGCGCCGCAGCGTACGCCGCCAGGGCTTGATGGCATAGCGCGCCTGATAGAAGGTCAGATGTTCGCCGCTGTCATACCCCGATGCCGTAATCGCCAGTGCCGACAGCGCGCCGGACTCGAAATGTCCTGGCAGTCGTCCGAAGTCGAGCGTCGCCTCCAGCAATTGCTCCAGCGGTGCATTGTCGAGCAGGGAGCGGGGCTGCGGCTGGCGGATCGCCGACCACAGCCAGCCCAGCATCAGCATGGACAGCCAGCGCCCGCCGCCGCGCGACAGCCCCCAGGCATCGGTACGGTAGACCAGGGAAGTATCGAGAGTGCCCCACAGGTGGCGCAGTCGCCGCAGCGCCAGGCGAGGATGGCTGGCACCGCAGGCCAGTGCTGCCGCATTGATGGCACCGGCCGAAGTGCCGCAGAGAATGCCGAACGGCAGGGGGAAATCCGCCCTGCCGTTGGGGTCGAGAATATCGGCAATGGCGCACAGCGCACCGACCTGATAGGCTGCGCGGGCACCGCCGCCCGCCAGAACCAGGCCGGTCGCGGCCGCCATCGACTTACCTCGGTACGTTGGCGTCGACCACGGTCAGCGCCGTCATGTTGACGATGCGCCGCACGGTCGAGCTGGAGGTCAGGATGGTCACCGGCGCATTGGCCCCCAGCAGAAAGGGGCCGATCGCCACGTTGCCACCCGCCTCGGTCTTGAGCAGGTTGTAGGCGATATTGCCGGCATCCACATTCGGGCAGACCAGCAGATTGGCCGCCCCCTTGAGGGTTGTTTCCGGCAGGATGCGATTGCGCAGCGATTCGTCGAGCGCGCAGTCGGCGTGCATTTCACCGTCGACTTCCAGGTCGGGAGCCCACTCGCGGATCAGGCGCAGCGCCTCGCGCATTTTCTCGGACGAAGACGAGCCACCCGTACCGAAATTGGAGCGCGACAGCAGCGCCACCTTCGGCTCGAGGTTGAGGCGACGCATTTCAGCCGCCGCCAGCAGCGTGATCTCGGCGATTTCCTCGGCGTTGGGATTGTCGTTGACGTGGGTATCGACCAACGCCACCGTACGTTCCGGCAACAGCAGGATGTTCATGGCAGCGTAGACGTTGACGCCCTCCTCGCGACCGATCACCTGATCGATGAAGTTGAGGTGATTGCCATAGGCCCCCACCGTCCCGCAGACCATGCCATCGGCCTCACCCAGGTGCATCATCATGGCACCGATCAGGGTCAGGCGACGGCGCATTTCGACGCGCGCCATTTCCTTGTCGATACCCTGGCGGCACATCATGTTCCAGTAGGTATTCCAGTAGCGATGGAAGCGCTCGTCGAACTCGGGATTGGTGACTTCGACATCATGGCCCAGGCGAATGCGCAGGCCGTATTTTTCGATGCGATCAGCCAGCACGGCAGGACGCCCCACCAGGATGGGTTTGGCCAGTTTCTCATCAACGATTACCTGGACGGCGCGCAATACACGCTCGTCTTCGCCTTCGGTAAAGACGATGCGGGCCTTGCCGCCTTCGCGCACGAATTTCTTGGCGGCCGCGAACAGCGGCTTCATGAAGGCACCGGAGTGATAGACGAACTGCTGCAACTGATCGCGATAGGCCTCCATATCCTGGATCGGCCGCGTCGCCACGCCGCCATCCATGGCAGCCTGGGCCACGGCAGGCGCGATGCGCGAGATCAGGCGAGGATCGAAAGGCTTGGGAATCAGATATTCCGGCCCGAATGAGAGATCCTCAATGCCATAGGCCGCTGCCACGATATCGCTTTGCTCTTCCTGAGCCAGCCCGACCAGTGCATTGACCGCAGCGATTTCCATTTCCAGGGTAATCGTGGTGGCTCCCACATCAAGCGCGCCCCGGAAGATGTACGGGAAGCACAGCACATTGTTGACCTGGTTCGGGTAGTCCGAGCGGCCAGTGGCCATGACCACGTCATCACGGACCGAATGGGCGACCTCGGGCAGGATTTCGGGATTGGGATTGGCCAGTGCCAGCACCAGAGGACGGGCCGCCATCTTCGCCAGCATCTCGGGCTTGAGCACATTGCCTGCCGACAGGCCCAGGAAGGCATCGGCCCCGTCGATCACTTCGGCCAGGGTACGCGCATCGGTCTTCTGGGCGAACACCGCCTTTTCTTCGTCCATCAGGGTGGTACGGCCTTCGTAGACCACGCCTTCGATATCGGTCACCCAGATGTTCTCGCGCGGCAGGCCGACATCGACCAGCAGCTTGAGGCAGGCCAGCGCGGCAGCACCTGCGCCCGACACGACCAGCTTGATCTTGTCGATTTCCTTGCCCACCACCTTGAGGCCGCCCACGAAGGCGGCCACCACACAGATGGCCGTACCGTGCTGGTCATCGTGAAAAACGGGGATCTTCATCCGCTCGCGCAGCTTGCGTTCGATGATGAAGCATTCCGGTGCCTTGATGTCCTCGAGATTGATGCCGCCGAAGGTCGGCTCCAGCGAAGCAATGATCTCCACCAGTTTGTCGGGATCGGTCTCGTCGATTTCGAGATCAAAGACATCAATCCCCGAGAATTTCTTGAACAGGACCGCCTTGCCTTCCATCACGGGCTTGGAAGCCAGCGCACCGATATGCCCCAGGCCCAGCACGGCAGTGCCATTGCTGATCACGCCGACCAGATTGCCGCGTGCGGTGTAGCGGAAGGCATTGGCCGGATCCTGCACAATCTCTTCGCAAGGAGCCGCCACCCCGGGAGAATAGGCCAGCGCCATGTCGCGCTGGTTGGTCAGGTGCTTGGTGGGGGTAACGGCAATTTTGCCCGGCCGGCCCTGCTCGTGATAGAGCAATGCAGCCTTGCGCAGATCGGTGGCATCCATAAGTCTCACTCTCGCTTCGATGGACAGAAGCTGTTGATCTTTTCAACAACGGGAAGCGCTGATTCTAGCCCTGTTCTGCCCTATTCTGGCAAGTGCGGCAGGATTTTTCGGGGATCGAACAGCACCTTGATTTTGCGTTCGAGTTCAGCAGCCTGCGGATCGATGCCTGATTGCTGCGACGCGTCATCCGCCTCATCCCGAGCCAGATCGAACACCACCTGCTCTATCCACACCAGCGTACCGCCACTGCCGGCAAGCAGTCGTGCCAGATCCGGCACATGGGCGTCATCGGCGCGCATGGCATCGAGGCGATAGCGGAGCGGCCAGTTTTGTGCATCGCACCACATCTGTACCTGCGGTTCGCGCGACAGATCGAACAAGGCCGGGATCAGCCGTTGCACCACCGTGCTGCGCAGAGGACGCTGCCCGTCAACCCCGAATGGCCCGAAACGCTCCAGCGTGCCATCGGCCAGCATGACATCTACCGCCCTCAGATAACGGCTGCGTCCGCCGCGCGCAAACCAGGCGGCCAGCGTCTGCATATCGCCGCCCCGGCATTGCGCCAGCAGATCATCGGCGATTTCCTCAGGCAACTGGCTGATTGTGCAGCCCGGCCCGGCCCGCCAGAGGCGACCATCCGCCTCCGACACCAGATGCGTCAGATGCCGACGCACATCGATGCAGACAGCAGGCAGCCCCGGTTCGCGTTGCGACCAGACACCCGCCGTGCGGGCCAGCGGGCCTTCGACCATATCCGCCAATCCCTGGCAGACACCGGCCGGTGCCATCTGCACGCCCAGCTCGGCGCACCAGTCGCGCAACTGGCGCACCTGCGCGGCCTCGGTCGGCGCGACCCAGGCCAGCGGTGCCCGGTCCTCGGCCGGTGCCTCGACATAGGCATCGGGCAACAGGCGGGCCAGCCGCCGGCAAAATACCTGCCAGGGCGATTCGGGCGGACGACGCCCCGTCAGGAAAGCTCTGCGTGAAGGCTGCATGATGACTACAATCCGTTCTTGATCTAACCTTATATATAACCACGATCACACAGACATTGCCCGGCATCAAACTGCCGGGCGTTTTCCATTTTATTCTCCCTTTTTTCCTGCCACTACCCGACATGTCCGCCCATCTTGCCGCACGCACCCATGCCATCCAGCCGTTTCTCGCCGTCGAAGTCGCCAAGGAAGCGGCGCGACTGCAGGCAGCCGGTCGCGACATCATCAGCATGGGCATCGGCGAGCCGGACTTCACGGCCCCGCCCCCCGTGCTCGCCGCCGCGCTGCGGGCCATGGAGGCAGGCCATACCGGCTACAGTGCTCCAGCCGGCCTGCCGGCGCTGCGCGAAGCCATCGCCGCGTTCTATGCCGATCACTTCGGCGCGCCGGTCGATCCCGGCCGCGTCATCGTCACCTCGGGTGCCTCCGGCGCGCTGCTGCTGGCAGCCATGGCCCTGGTCAACCCCGGCGACGAAATCCTGCTGCCTGACCCGTCCTATCCGGCCAACCAGAACTTCATTGCCAGCGCCGGCGGCATCCCGCGCCTGATCCCGAGCGACGCAGCGCGGCGCTTCCACCTCAGCGCCCAGGATGTCCGCGACCACTGGACGCCTGCCACGCGCGGCGTGCTGATCGCCTCGCCCAGCAATCCAACCGGCACATCAATCGCCGACGACGAACTGCGCGCACTGATCGACGCAGTACGCCAGCGCAACGGTTTCGTCATCATGGATGAAATCTACCTGGGCCTGTCCTACGACCATGCCCCCCGTTCGGCCCTCCGCCTGGACGACAACCTGATCATCCTGAACAGCTTCTCCAAATACTTCCACATGACAGGCTGGCGCCTGGGCTGGATGATCGTCCCCGAGGCACTGGTTGCCCCCATCGAGCGCATGGCAGCCAGCCTGGCGATCTGCCCTCCCTCGCCTTCGCAGCACGCAGCCTTGGCCTGCTTCGGCACCGAGGCACTGGACATCTTCGAGGCCCGTCGCCTGGCCTTTCGCCAGCGCCGCGACTTCCTGCTGCCCGCCTTCGACAGCCTGGGCCTGGATGTGCCGGTCAGGCCCGATGGGGCCTTCTATATCTATACTGACATCAGCCGCCACAGCGACGACAGCTCGACCTTTGCCGCACGGCTGCTGCACGAAGCCGGCGTAGCTGCCGTGCCGGGCATCGACTTCGGCCCTGCGCATGCCGCGCGCAGCATCCGTTTCTCGTATGCCACCGCGATGCCACAACTGGAGCAGGCCATCGAGCGCATGCGCCCCCTGTGTCGCTGACCACCCCATACCGACAGCCTTCCACGAGACTGCCATGCTCTACGCCATCGCCGCACTCCTGCTGTTCCAGCTCATCGGCGAGCTGACTGTCCATTTCCTGGCATTGCCGATTCCCGGCGCGCTGGTCGGCATGCTGCTGATGTTTGCCGTACTGATGCTGCGCCGCAAGGTGCCGGGCCCGCTGCACGATGTCTCGATGACATTGCTGCGCAACATGATGCTGCTGTTCATCCCGGTCATCGCCGGCGTGATTGTCCACTCCGAACGCGTCGCCGCCGAGTGGCTGCCGTTCATCCTGGCCTGCGTCGCCGGCACGGCCGCCACCCTCGCCGTCACCGCGCTCACGCTGCGCTGGATGATGCGCCGCATGGCACCTGCCGCAGCGGGTCACGCCGGCACATCTGCCGACAACGGAGACACGCCATGACCGAGGCCGCGCCAGCGCTGACGGCCTCCTTCTGGCAGTCTTTCTCCAATCCGCCCCTGCTGTGGCTGAGCATCACGCTGGCGGTCTACCTGGCCACCCACTGGCTGTACCAGCGCAGCAACGGCAACCCGCTGCTGCTGCCGGTACTGACCGGCGTCATCATCATCGTGGCGCTGCTCTGGGGGACGGATACCGCCTATCCTGACTACTTCGATAGCGTACGGCTGCTGTACTTCCTGATCGGCCCGGCCACGGTCGCGCTGGCGATCCCGCTCTGCAGCCAGATCGCCCGCCTGCGGCAGATGTGGCTGCCACTGCTGGTCGCCCTGCTGGCCGGATCGGCCACCGCCGTCGTCTCGGCCATCGGCATCGCCTGGCTGTTTGGCGGTTCGCTGGAAACCATCATCTCCCTGGCCCCCAAGTCGGCCACCATCCCCATTGCCATGGGCGTGGCCGAGCGCACCGGCGGGCTGGGGCCGCTGGCGGCCGTCGCCGTGGCCGTAACCGGCATCAGTGGTGCCATGATGGCCCCCCTGATGCGCCGCCTGCTGCACATCGATGACCCCGCCATCACGGGTTTCGCCATCGGCGTCTCGGCCCATGCCATCGGCACCTCGCGCGCCATTCAGCTCGGCGAAGTCGCCGGTGCCTTCTCGGCGCTGGGCATGGCCCTCAACGGCATCGCCACGGCCCTGCTGGTACCACTGGCCCTGCAACTGCTGGGGTGGCTATGAAAACACCACGCCTGCTGGCAGTCCTGCCCCTGGCATGCGCCGCCCTGCTGGCCGGCTGCACGGGCTCGAAGCCATATGTCCTGGATACATCGCATACAGCGGTCAGCCAGGACAGCCGGGTACGCTTTATCGTGCTGCACTACACCGCTGGCGATCTGGACCGATCCTTACAGGTCCTGGGCCAGGGCCGGGTCAGCAGTCATTACCTGGTGGATGACAAGCAGCCTGTCACCGTCTACGCCCTGGTCGATGAAAACCGTGCCGCCTGGCATGCCGGTGTCAGCAGTTGGTACGGCCAGACTGCACTCAATACCAGCTCTATCGGTATCGAGATTGTCCATGACGGCCCGCAAGAAGACCGCTATGGCAACCTGTCATGGGCCCAGCCCTATGACGAGGCACAGATCCAGGCCGTGATCGCCCTGGTGCGCGATATTGCTCAGCGGCATGGCGTCGCGCCGCGCAACATCGTCGGCCACAGTGATATCGCCCCGCTGCGCAAACAGGACCCGGGACCGCTGTTTCCCTGGAAACGCCTGGCCGATGCCGGACTGGGACGCTGGTATGACGAGGCACAGGCCACTCACCTGCGCCAACGCTTCGATGAACAGGGACTGCCCGATATCGGCTGGTTCCAGGACAACCTGATCCGCGTCGGCTATGCCCTGGATCGCACCGGCCTGCTCGACAACGCCACACGCCGGACCCTGTCCGCCTTCCAGATGCACTACCGCCCGGCGCGTTTCGACGGCCAACCGGATGCCGAAACGGCCGCCATCCTGCAGACACTGCCCTGAGCTACCCGGCATTGCAGGGAGGTAGACACCAGCCCAGGACAGGCTGACTTGATAGGATCCGCATTCTGGTCTAGAATGCCGGATTCGCAAAAAGCGCAGCGCAGCTAGTACAGCCCCGCCGCCTTTGATGCATAGGACAGGTGGCCGAGCGGTTGAAGGCGCACGCCTGGAAAGCGTGTATACGTCAAAAGCGTATCGGGGGTTCGAATCCCCCTCTGTCCGCCAGATACATATACAACCCGCTGCTTCCTCCTGGATCAGCGGGTTTTGTTTTGAGCGCTGCATAAATTCGCAGCATGCGTCACCTTCACAGCCGCCGCACTCCCTTGTTATGCTTCATGCATAAAAGGACCTACAGGCAAGCAGCCAATGTCGCACATGCTCGAACAACTCCTGCGGCAAGCCGAAAGCAAAACGCTGGAATTCAAGCGTGACCTTTCCTCACCGCGTAATCTGCTCAAAACACTGATTGCTTTCGCGAACACCGCTGGCGGGCGCGTATTGATTGGCATCAGTGATCACAAGCAGGTTGTTGGCGTCTCCGACCCTTTGGCAGATGAAGAACGTATTTGCAACTTGATTGCCGATTCGATTTCTCCACGTCTGATTCCCAATGTAGAACTGGTCAGTTCGGGCGAACACACACTATTGATCCTGGAAGTATTCCCAAGCAACTCACGTCCGCACTACCTGAATACGCCAGGTCCCGATCAAGGCGTATACATACGTCTGGGCTCCAGCAACCGGCAGGCAGGCCCTGATCTGATTGCAGAAATGCGCCGCACTGCAATGGGAATTGTTTTTGATGAAATGCCCATGCTGGAACTGTCCGAAAGCGATGTCGACCTGATAGCCGCATCCCGCTTGTTTGGCACACAACACCCGCTGGATCACAAGACACTGACCACACTGAAACTGTTGCGCCAGGAACAAGGTCGTCTAGTACCCACACATGGCGCAATCCTGCTTTTCGGAAAAGACCGGATACAACACTTTCCTGACGCCTGGATCCAATGTGCCCGTTTTCGCGGTCTCGACAAAGTGGATATTTTCGATCAGGCCGAAATCCACGCTCACCTGCCCGAAGCCGTCACGTCGATTGAGCAATTCCTGCAAAAACATGCATTCAAGACAGCGCAGTTCGGTGCCATGCGACGCCAGGACATCTGGAGCATACCGATCTCGATCTTGCGTGAGGCGATAGTCAACGCCTTGGTTCACAGCGATTATTCGCAACGTGGCACGCCCATTCGTATCGCGTTCTTCGATGACCGTATCGACATCGAGAGTCCGGGCCTGCTGCTGCCGGGCATGACCATTGAAGACATGA
The DNA here is from genome assembly GCF_040137905.1 of Corticimicrobacter sp. Lineage (NCBI taxonomy): Bacteria > Pseudomonadati > Pseudomonadota > Betaproteobacteria > Burkholderiales > Alcaligenaceae > Corticimicrobacter > Corticimicrobacter sp. Next base: position 12,824 of record NZ_JBEFDG010000011.1, on the reverse strand, counting down.
AAAACGGTGTTTCCCGTATCCGCAACCCTGTCATTGCTCGCATATTTCGCGAACTGGGCCTGATCGAACAATGGGGAAGCGGTATAAAACGCATTTTTTCCGAAGCCCAGAAACAAGGCTTGCCTGAACCCCGCATTACAGAAATTGCAACAGGCCTGCGCTTGAGCATCTATGTGCAAAAAACAGCCCCGATCATGGCTTCCTCACTCACAAGTGAGCAAGTGAGCAAGCAAGTTCGTGAGCAAGCCAGCGCCTATCTCAGTGATCGTGCCAGGATCATGCTGAGACTATGCTCGGTACAGCCCGCCAGCAAAGCCGAACTCTTGTCAGCAGCCAGACTCTCAAACGCGTATATGAACTACAAGCGGCATATCATTCCGCTCGTGGAACAAGGCCTGCTCGAACTGACCATACCCGATCGCCCCCAAAGCCCCTTTCAGCGATATCGATCCACCGTACTCGGGCAGCACTTTCTTGGCATGGACATGCCTTCTCTCCCCAACGAGACAGGCCGCCAAGACCTCCCAGGCAATCAACAAAAATAACCTGCACCACGCCGGCATCCCCTCCGCCAATTGCCTCAGGCGCTTGACCTTCATCATTCCGCCCCAGACCGCCGCCCGCCTATCCTGATGCCCTCACCGCAGCGTCTGCGACAGGAACAGGCCCATGACTCACGACTCGACACTTCACGCCGCCCCGCTTACCGAAGATGGAGCCGGTGGCTGGGTCGTCACCGGCCATGCCGAGGTCTGTCGCATCCTGGCCGATCACGACACTTTCAGCAGTCGCGTATCGCGCCACCTGGCCGTGCCCAACGGCATGGATCCACCTGAACACAGCCGCTACCGGGCACTGATCGAGCCGCATTTTTCTGCTGCACGCATGGCAGAACTGGCCCCACGCTGCCAGGCCATCTGCGACGACCTGGTCGGCACACTGGCTCATGGCGATGCCATCGAAGCCATGGCAGGGCTGGCCGATCCCTTCGCGCTGCGCCTGCAATGCGCCTTTCTGGGATGGAACGACTCACGCCACACGCCGTTGCAGGACTGGATTCAACAGAAAAATGCCGCTGTGGCCTCTGGTGATCCACAGGCGCTGGAGGCGGTTGCCCATTCATTCGACACCACGATCCGCACCATACTGGCCGAGCGGCGCAGCCGCAGCGACGCGTTTCCCGATGACATCACCACGGCGTTGCTGCACAGCACCCTGGATGGCCAGCCGCTGGATGATGCCGTGCTGGTCAGCATCCTGCGCAACTGGACGGTCGGCGAGCTGGGCACCATCGCGGCCAGTGCCGGCATCCTGCTGCACTGGCTGGCCACGCACCCGGACCTGCAATCGGCACTGCGCAGGCAACCCGAGGACATCACCGCTGCCAATGATGAAATCCTGCGCATCCATGCGCCCCTGCCGTCCAACCGCCGCATCACCACTCGGGCCTGCACCCTGGCCGGCATCGATCTGCCTGCAGGTGCCCGGCTGACCCTGATGTGGGGCGCAGCCAATCGTGACGCCAGCGTCTTTGACGCCCCGCTGGAATGCCGCCCGGCACGCTCTCCGGCCGCCAACCTGCTCTACGGTGCCGGCATCCACGCCTGTCCGGGTGCCGGCATGTCGCGCATGGCCCTGGACACACTGATCCGGACCACACTGGCCCGGACGCGTCATATCGAACCGGCCCGGGCCATCGAGACCCAGCCGGCCTCTTCACCGGCCAGCGGCTTTGCGCTGCTTGGCCTGCACCTCCATCCCCTTTCACCGGAAAAATCAGCATGACCGACCACGCACTGCCCATGTTCAACGAAAACATCTACCCTTTCGACGCTCGTGGCGTCGCCAAGCGCTTCCGGCACGCAGCCATTTTCGGTGCACTCTCTGCCCTGCAGCCCGGCGAAGCCATGCGCTTTTGCAACGACCATGATCCCCTGCCGCTGCTGCAGCAACTGGTGGACTACTTCGGCGACCGGATCGAGATCGAATATGTCACTCGCGAACCGGGTGCCATCGTGATCGATTTCCGCATCGTCGCCTGATCGGCGTCAAGCCCCTTTTGCGCGCACCCCACATCCAGAGAAGTCTGTTGACGCCACCATCTGCCAGCGGTAGGGTAGATGTTTCAAATTTTTGCGCAACGATACGTGGTGTGCGCCTGGGGACAGCATGGACGATTTTCAGAAAGAAATCGAGGAACGGACCAACCTTACTTCCGCCAACAAGTTCGAGTTGCTTCTGTTCCGGCTCGGTGCTGCGCCCGACAAGGGGCACTCGGAACTGTTCGGCATCAACGTCTTCAAGCTGAGCGAAATCGTTCCCATGCCGACCCTGACCAAGGCGGCCGGCATGCGCCCGCCGATCCTTGGCATGGTCAACATCCGCGGCAAGATCATCCCCGTGATCGACCTGCCCGCCGTGACCGGCTGCACACCGCAGACCGGCCTCAACATCCTGCTGATTACAGAATACGCCCGCAGCGTCCAGGCCTTTGCCGTGGAGTCCGTGGATGACATCATCCGCCTGGAATGGAGCCAGGTGCTGACCGCCGAATCAGGCGTGGGCAGCAGCTACATTACCAGCATCGCCCGCCTCGACAGCGACCAGTCCACCAGCCGCCTGGCCCAGATCCTCGATGTCGAGCAGATCCTGTATGACATCATTCCTGCCGACCGCACCAGCGGCATCGAAAAGGTCAAAACCAACCAGTTCGATATCAAGCCGGGTTCCGTCGCCATCGTGGCCGAAGACTCGCGCGTGGCGCGCACCCTGCTCGAGCAGGGCCTCAACGCCATGGAGATCCCGTTTTCCATGCATATCACCGGGCTGGAGGCCTGGAACCGGATCAAGGTCATCGCCCAGGAAGCCAAGGCCGAAGGCAAGCCGATCTCGGACAAGATCGCCTTCGTGCTGACCGACCTGGAAATGCCGGAGATGGATGGCTTTACCCTGACCCGCAATATCAAGTCCGACAATTTCCTGAAGAACCTGCCCGTCATCATCCACTCGTCGCTTTCAGGCAGCGCCAACGAGGATCATGTGCGCAAGGTCGGTGCCAATGGCTATGTGGCCAAGTTCGAAATCAACGAGCTGGCGGCCGCCATTCGCAGTGCGCTGGATACAGCTGGCCCCTACTGAGCGATACTTCACTCACAAACGCAACACCCGCCCCGGATCCGTTTGACTGGGGCGCGGCCTGCCGCTTATCATTAATGGAAACAATTCACACTCACAGAGTTTCCTGCCTGCATCCCCGATGTCCGCCGAGTCCTGCGCCCGTTCCCATGACATCGTCTCCACGCTGTACCGTGACCATCACGACTGGCTGCGAGGCTGGTTGCGCCTGAAACTGGGCGATGCCCACCAGGCGGCAGACTTGGCCCAGGACACCTTCGTGCGCCTGCTGTCGGCCGATAAGGCAACCGCAACCGACACGACACTGCGCGAACCACGCGCCTACCTGCGTACCATTGCCAATCGCCTGGTGGTTGATCACTGGCGCCGGATGGAAATCGAGCGTGCCTACCTGGCCGTACTGCACAACCATCCCCAGGCCAGTTGGCCCTCCGAAGAAGAGCGCTTTCTGATCCTTGAGTCGCTTGAACAGATCGCACAGATGCTGGGTCGCCTCAAGCCTTTGGTCCGCGAGGTATTCCTGCTGGCCCAGATGGATGGCCTGAGCTGCCCGCAGATCGCCCGCCAGATCGGCAAATCCGTCGCCACGGTCGAACGCTACCTGGCACAGGCGCTGCAACACTGCTACCGCCTCACCTATGGACAGTGAGCAGGCCATCCTGGATGCCGCGATCGCCTGGCGCATCCGGCTACAGCACAACACGGCCAACGCACAGGACTGGCAGGCCTTCGAGACCTGGAAACAGGCCGCCCCCATGCATGCGGTGGTGTGGGAACGCCTGCAGGCGCTTGGCTCCCACCTGCAACGGCCCGCAGCGAGCCTGCCTCCGCTGGCGGCAACCCATGTCCTGCGCCAGGCCGAAGCCGCACAGCGACGGACGGCACGCCGCAAGGCGCTGATGTCACTGGGCATTCTGACCACGGGCGGGCTGCTGGCATGGCGTCTGCACGGCACATCCGCTGTCCAGCATGTGCTGGCAGATGCCTCTACACGACGCGGTGAGCGCCATCGCATCGCGCTGCCAGACGGCGGCATTCTGCTGCTCAACACCGATACTGCCGTCAATATTGCTTTTACGCCCCAGTTCCGCCGTATCGAACTGCTGTCCGGCGAAATCTACCTGACGTCGGGCCACGATCCACAAGGACGTCCCCTGTTCGTACAGACGCGCGACGGTCGCGCCCAGGCCCTGGGCACGCGCTACCGCGTGCGCCTGCTCGACACCCATTCCGAAGTCGCCGTCGATGAAGGAGCCGTCTCGCTATGGCCCCATGACAGCCCTGGCGACACGGCACTGGCCACGCTGCATGCCGGCGACGCCGCCCTGATGACGCCCGCCCAGGTCATGCCCCTGCCGGATGATGCCAGGATGGATGCAGCCGCCTGGACCGAGGGAGAACTGTCCGTGCGCGACATGGCACTGGCCCGGTTCCTCGACGAACTGTCGCGCCATCACGGCACCATCACCTGCGATCCCGCCGTTGCGCAATGGCCGGTCTCGGGCGTGTTCCAGCTCAGTGACACCCGCAAGGTACTGGCACTGTTGAGCCAGAATCTGCCGATTGAAATCCAGATCACGCGCCGATGGTGGGGCGGCACACAGACCCACGTACGCGCCAGGGGCTGATTTTTTTGAGGGGATGGGCGGATTCATCCGTCATACAGGTTGAAGCAGTGCGCACTGCCCCATATCAACCGCCCCTTTTGGAACCATTTTCGTGAAGCCCATTTGTCTCCAGTCCATGGCTGCGTCATCCAGCCAGGCGACCACGCGCGCGCACTGCAAGTCTTCGCCCATCGTCTTGCTGTCGCTGGTGGTCGCCCTGACCAGCCTTGCTCCCCATACGGCCGAAGCCCAGCCAGCCACCGCCTCGACCCACCGACAGACCACCTACCCGTTCAACATTGCCGCCGGTCCGCTGGACGATGCCCTGGCCGCATTTGCACGACAGGCCGGCATCTCGCTGATCTATTCGGCCCAACAATTGCGTGGCCTGCGCAGCACCGGCCTGGATGGCCGCTACGATGTCACCCAGGGGCTGGGTATCCTGCTGTCGGGTACAGGCTACCGCGCAGCGCATGTCGAAGGCGGCATCCGCATCGAGGCGAACCCGTCCCCCTCGGCCAGCCTGCTGGCTCCCGTGCTGATCACGGGTACCCACAATGCCACGACAGAAGACTCGCAATCGTATGCGGCCAGAGCCGCAACCATCGGCAAGACCGAACAGGCACTCATCGACATTCCGCAATCGGTCACAGTCATCACCCGGCAGCGGCTGACCGACCAGAACCTGACCACCCTCAGCGACGTCCTGGAGAACACCACGGGCGTGACCATCAGTGAGGTCGCCGATGGCGGGCGCAAATTCTACTCACGCGGATTCACCATCAGCAATATCCAGTATGACGGTGTGCCCCTGTCCCGCAGTTTCTATGCCGTCGGCAACAGTTTTACCGCCAGTACCGCCTACCTGGATCGTGTCGAAGTCTTCCGGGGCGCGCAAGGCCTGTTCGAAGGGGCCGGCCAGCCAGGCGGCTCGGTCAATCTGGTGCGCAAGCGGCCAACCGCCGACACACAGATCCGGGTCGAAACCCGTGCGGGCTCCTGGGATCACCTGGGTGCCATGCTGGACGCCGGTGGCGCGCTCAACCAGGATGGCAGTTTGCGCGCCCGCGCCGTACTCGACTATGACGACAAGGGATCATTCATCGACAAGGTCAAGGAGCGCAACACCAACCTCTACCTGGCCCTGGACTACGACCTGACGCCCGACACCACGCTGGGCGCAGGCGTACTGGTATCGAGGCTGCGCTCCACGCCCTTTTTCGGTGGCCTGCCTCGCTTCAGCGATGGCAGCGACCTAGGCCTGAAACGCTCGACTTTCCTGGGGGCAGACTGGAACCAGTGGGACCGCAACGAAACCCAGGTCTTTGCCGATCTGACACACCAGTTCAACAGCGACTGGCGGCTGAAAATCGCCGCCAGCCATGCCAGGGAAACCAGCATCACCTCGGCACTGGACGCGACCGGCGCGGTAGATCCCGCGACACTGACCGGTGCCATGCGCAACGCCTGGAATTACGACAAATCCAGCGAGCATTTCGGCTTTGATGCCAACATAAACGGCCGCTTCAGCGTATGGGGCATGCCCCAGGATCTGCTGGTGGGTGCCAGCATGTCGCGCCTGACATCAAGCGACCGCATCGAATACAACTCCAACTACGCGCCCCTGGATGTCTTCAACCCTGACTCAGGCATTGCCAAGCCGGATGTATTCCCCGACTCGCAGCGCCTGTCACGCTATGACCCACACGTGCAGAAAGGCATCTATGCCCAGTTGCGCAGCAGCCTGACCGAAGACCTGACACTGATCACGGGCGGGCGCATGAGCTGGTTCGAAAGCCGCTATACCACGCAGGCAGCCACCTGGAGCGATGTCAGCAAGAGCAAGGCCAGCGCAGAATTCACGCCGTTCCTGGGCGCGGTCTATGCACTTTCGCCACAATGGGCGCTGTATGCCAGCTATGCCGATATTTTCGAACCGCAAACGGCAACCACGCAGGACGGCAGTATCCTGGAGCCCATCGTGGGAGCCAACTACGAGGCCGGCATCAAGGGCGATCTGATGGAGGGGCAGCTCACGGCCTCATTGGCCGTGTATCGCATCGACCAGACCCACCGTGCCGTGCAGGACTATGCCGCAGGGCCGATCTGCAACGGCAGCTATTGCTCGCGTGCGGCAGGCAAGGTCAGGAGCCAGGGTTTCGAAGCAGAACTGAATGGCGAACTGCTGCCGGGATTGCAAGTGGCCGCTGGCTATACATACAACCGCAACAAATACCTGCGTGATCCGGATCGCGAAGGACAAACCTTCAGCGAAGAAACGCCGCGCCACCTGCTGCGCCTCTGGAGTGAATACCGCCTGCCGGGCGAATGGAACCGATTGAGCATGGGCCTGGGCGTGAACTGGCAAAGCGCCCTGACCAATGGCATTTCCAACCTGCGCCGCCCATCCTACAGCGTATGGAACACGCGGGTCGCCTACGATCTGACATCGAACTGGACAGCAGCACTGAATGTCAACAACCTGTTCGACAAGGTCTACTACGAGTATCCGGGGTATATCGAAAATCGCAACAACTACGGTACGCCGCGCAGTTTCATGCTGACATTGCGTGGGAAATTCTGATTATCTGATTGATGCGGCTGAAAAGGCGGTCTTGCTGGAGGTGATTACACAGCGGGCTGCCTGATGAGTGCGGTTTTAGTGCAAACGTAATCTGCGCTTCGTGCATCGCTTCTTCATGCAAAACCCCTATGATTGGAGTCTGAATCCTTGCGCTCTCAATCTCGGGGAGACGTCGATTGAGAGGCTAAATCCTTAGTCGCCTGAGGCAAAACAGTCATAAAGTCTTCAATTTTTAACGTCCATTTATCTCCCTCAGCCGGAGAGTAAATTTCTATTTCCATTGGTCTTCCTGGCTCATGCGACACCTCAGCCAACTGACTCGACCCTGCCCAAATTTCGAATACACAATTTTCTCTATCTGGAGGGCTTGCTATAACAGTAGACAATACAATCATCTTTTTTGCAGCTCCAATAAACCAATAAATTTCCCATTTGAATCGTAGCGAAGTCCACGACCACCAGGGACAATTAAATCCATGACCTTCCCAAATCTACCTGTATCTTTATAGGTTACGGTAATCTCCGGATTATTCAAGATCTCGTCAGCTATTTTTTGACCATGGGCATTGATTTCAGAAGGGCTTCCTTTTCTTGCGGACTCAGACTATCCGAGTTGGACTGACTCAACAGCGCATTCAGCACCGAGCTGGCCCCCGCTCCCAGAGCGCCTGCCCCACATGAGCCTGAACCATTCGCTGCAGCACCCGCGCATCCCACAATGGCATGCAGTGCCGAGCGAGCCGCTTCCGCTTGGGTGCCTCCACCCAGCGAGTCGGCACAGCTTGACCTGCTCTGCGCCCAGCGCTTGCAGATAATTCACTGCCGCTGCCTGGGCAAACTGACCCACGCCGCCGCTCACATTGCCACCTGCACCGGCAGAAACAGCCATCAGTATCTGACGATACGTCCCGCCCGGCCCCCACTGCCGATTAACTGCACGCTCTCCGAACGCGCCAGCGCCCTCTCCTCCCGAGACGAGGAAGCATCATTGGCTTTTTTATTCAGTGCCTCGATCTCTTTTGCGCGATTCAGCGAAAACTGACCTGCCTGACGCTGGAACTCCCCCGCGATCTCAAATCCCGCCTCGATCTTCTCCTTGTCAAAGATCGGCCTCAGCGCATTGAGCTTCGATACAAATTATGATTCAAAAATCACATCCATATCAGGAATTTCATTCAAAACATTTATTACCGTACCCAAAGGCAGGTGCCTCTCAAAAACCGAAACCCCTTTATCATTAGTCCAAACAAGTCTATCAAATTTCTCACATTTCATAAAAATCAACATCCCCCCTTTATCCTGCATGGACGTACAAGTCAAATCCACAGCCCCCCTTACTGCCTCGCCATCATCAAACCAATATTTTCTCGACCTGAAATAAAAATCCTTTGCCGACAAATCGGGATCTCCAAAAACTTCATTTTCAATAACCTCCCCCATCCCGACAAAAGTACCTAATGATGTTTTAAGTTCAAGCGCATCCAAGCCTATATAAGCCAAATCCCCTCCAACACAAATATCTAAAACACCTGTTTTCCATGTATCACCAGGAACAGTCCAATCCTTTACCACATCAAATCTTATAGAAAACAAATATGGATTTCCAAAAATCATCTTCTAACCCCAAGTTGCCTTAAGTTCCCAGCCGGAACACTAGAAATATCTAGTTTATTTCTTAAATCTCCTGTACTGCCATTCCAATGAAACTCTCCGTTCGATGCTTCAAACCTGTGCAGATTCCCATCTGAGTCAACGGCATATCTCACTTCCTTTTTTGGATAAGATATTAAACTTGGAACAGATTTTTCAAAAAGAGCCAAAGAGTTACGTGGTTCCACCCCAGCATTCGGTCCGGAGCCTGGTTGTCCCAAAGTATGTTTAGTATGAGATTTATAGGTCAATCCATTTGATGCAATAACTGGCTCCGGAACAGGTACAGCACTCGTCGGCCCCCTGCCTCGAATGCCACTCCTGATAGTCGTTCCTAACGCAGACAGTGCAGCACTGGCTATCTCCATGGCTTGGCTATCATCCAAGTCATAGCGCGCCATCAATTCATCAGCAAACGCTTTCTGATTTATCACCCCCTCAATCTCAAGCTGTTGATGCAGCAGCGCCGGCATATCATTTTTCATGCCGCTAGGAACCGCATCACTTGCCATCAAGCGATCCATCGCCTCCCGCAACAACATGCGCTCTGCAACAAGATCACCATATCGTGCCTGACATGCATGAGAATCGACTGAACATAGAGCCATCAATTCATCTTGCTGTTTGACGCTGAGGCTTTCCATCTCCTTGATGATTTCTTCGCAATCGCCTCTAGACTCGCACCCTCTGGCTCGATTGGCAAAACCATCAACCTGCGCATGTGTCAGATAATTATTCTCCGTCTCCAACGCAGCAGCCACGGTCGCCGCAGCAGCATCTCCACCTGCCGCTGCCGTCACGCCCGCCACCAGCGTCTTGACCAGATTGACCCGTGCTTCCTTCTCCGAAGGACTCAGCTCATCGCCTGAACTCGACTCCAGTTGCGACAGCAGGTTGTTCAACACCACGCTCGACGCTGCTCCCAGCGCGCCACTGCCGCAGCCTGCTCCCTGTGCCGCAGCGCCTGCGCAACCGGCCACCGCATGCAGCGCAGTACGGGCCACTTCCGAGTCCAGGCTGTCTGCAATCAGCTTGACCTGACGCGCCGTCAGCCCTTGCAGGTAATTCACTGACGCTGCTCGCAGTACCTCCGCGCCACTGCCCGTCACGTTGCCGCTCAGCGCCGCCGTGACCGCAGTCAGGATGCGCAGGGCTGGTCGCCGCCCGGCAACCAGCCCTGCGCATCCTGCAGTTGCTGCTCCAGCACTGCGATGCGCTGTCCGTCCTGCTGGCCCGGCTGGCGGCTGCGCTCTTGCGCCAGTTGCTGCTCCAGGTTCTTGACTTCGGCATCAGCTTCCCGCGCTCGATTCGTCAGGAACGGACCTACCTGACGGCTCGCCTCGCTCGCAATCTCAAATCCCGCCTCAATCTTTTCCTTGTCAAAGATCAGCCTTAGCGCATTAAAATTGAATAAAATTAAATAACAAAAAATATCACAACAAAAAAACCATAGAAATAGTTATTTAAAAAATTATTTCCATTTAAATACAAAGCCTTACCATAAAAAACACAACACAAAATCATTTTGTGAAAAATTTTCACCTAACAATTATAAATAATCTCATAATCATCGCCCAATTCATCACGTAGAAGTTGAGCCAATCTATATCCATCATTTACAAATAGTTCTTCTTCTCTCTCACTTTCAAATCCAGAGGATACCGGATCATCCATATTTATAATTGCATCGTACCGCCCGGCCCATTCCGCAATGCTTTTTTTAATTCACAAGATATTGGCAAACTCTCAGGAGATATATCACCATAATTTTCTGGAGAGACATCCCATAACGGATGACAATAATAATCAGCCATTAACTTAATCCTTCTCACTTAATCGCCCCCTCCCAAATTAGCCCCCACAACATACCCATTATCACTAACAGTAATAGGGTACCCCCCCATATTTCGCGATTTCCAGAGATAGGAGCTCGCGCTCATCCCAATGACGCGCAGCGCACGGCGTTCACTCAGTCCTCGATTAATCATGTAGCGCACCAACTCTCGTCGGGATGGTGCGCTCACCACTTTTTTCTCAGGGCTTCCTTGGTAACTTCATTCTCCAACAGTGATTCTGCCAACAACTTCTTCAGCCTGGCATTCTCGACTTCCAGATCCTTTAAACGCTTGGCGTCGGAGACGTTCATGCCGCCGAATTTGTTGCGCCAGAGGTCGTAGCTGGCTTCGGAGAATCCGTGCTGACGGCACAGTTCCTTGATTGGCAGGCCCGCATCAACCTCCCGTAGAAATCCAATGATCTGTTCTTCTGTGAATCGCTTCTTCATGTCCAATCTCCTGCATGGGCTGATTGGACTCCAAATCCTGATGCTACTCAATCTCAGGGAGACGTCGCATCCAAACTAACCATCCAAAAAAATCTCAATATCATCAATAGCATCCTCAACTTGACCAGAAATATCAAGATCGCTCAAATGCTCCCGCAACACATTTAAAACCCTATCCTTATCAAGTCTACGATGTATTCTAGCGACATGCCCCAAACATGTCGCCGCCACCCCCTTAACATCTTTCGAATTATAATCCAGCAAAATCAAACAATAATCTTGAGCCCACCTCCAATCCGGACAATAAAATGCTATATAAACAATTCTTTCGCATATTTCATTAATATCCCCCCTAGCGAGCGCACTATCAAGACCATCTTTCTCATTTTTAAACTTAAAAAACACATTCACCTCCCAGGCAAGATAGCTCCCTTAGAATCAGCCATTCCAGATCTTATTAAAGCATTTCTCATATCCGGGTGTAAATCTTTCCATGCGCGGACATGTCCATGGTACTCAGCACCAATTGTTTTATCAAAAACAACAAACTCTTTGTTGCTGTAATCAATCCCTACTCTGCGCGGCGATGTGCTTTTCACTTGAATAGAATAATCAAGAGCAGCTTGCCCGTTAGCAGGAGCTCGACTTTTCAATAAACTATCAGTCCGGCCATGATAAGAAGCAGGCTTATATTCAAGACTTTCAGAACCTCCCAATTCATTTTTATTGAAATTATTGGTTGATCCATACTTTGCTACCGCATTATTGACAGCTTTCTTAAAAACAGCACCAACAGCAGCAGCCAGAACATCGTCACCTGTCACCCCCCTGTCGATCAGCGCAACGATCTCATTCCGATCAGTAACCCCGAGATAAGAACCCAGCACCTCATCTTGCCGGAGGCGATCCTCGATTTGTTCTGCACTTAACCCTTCCGACTGCCATTGCGCAATCAACTGACCACTTCTGATCGCCGCCACATAGGGATTGGACAGCAGCCCTGCTGGTGACCAGTCTACTGCTGACGCGTCGTATATATCACCCAACCAGCCAGAACCACCTGACTCATCCTGCGCTTGCTTCAAGCCTGCCATCATGGCCCGAGCGTAGCTTGTCACCAGTAACTGGTATTCCTCTTCGCTCAGATCACCTGCACGTGACATGGCCACCAGCAGGCTTCCAGCCTTGTCCAGTTCATCTCGATACGCCTGTCTCGCCTCCTGTTCGCAGCCACTCTCTCCATTGCAAGCCTTCAATCGGGCCTGAAGATCATCGGCACTACCGACACCGGCGTCTCTCAATTTCTCATACAACGCCTTGCCAGCTTCATCCAGCAGCGCCACGCCTCTCTCGTTGGACAGCGCATTATTCTCCGTCTCCAACGTAGCAGCCACGGTCGCCGCAGCAGCATCCCCACCTGCCGCTGCCGTCACGCCCGCCACCAGCGTCTTGACCAGATTGACCCGCGCTTCCTTCTCCGAAGGACTCAGCGCATCGCCTGAACTCGACTCCAGTTGCGACAGCAGGTTGTTCAACACCACGCTCGACGCAGCGCCCAGCGCGC
>NZ_JBEFDG010000010.1:0-79378 GCF_040137905.1 Corticimicrobacter sp. | reverse complement strand
TCATAGCGATCACGGATCCTGACGGTTTCACGCTTTTCGAAATCGACGCCGCTGAGGTGCTCAATGAACGTCGTGACAAAGTGCTGGCGGGTTTGCTCGCCATCGCTGACGATGTCGATGCCAGCCAGCTGTTGTTCTTGCAGGGACAGCAGCAGGGCATCCTGTTTGCCTTCAACCAGCTCTTCGCCTTGCAGCTTCCAGGGGGACCAGAGCGTTTCCGGCTGTGCCAGCCAGGCGGGTTTGGGCAGGCTGCCGGCGGTGGAGGTGGGGAGCAATTTCTTCATGATGAGTAACCTTGTTTTTTGCGAATCAAAGCGCGTGATGGGCGGCGGACCACTGCGCGAGGAGGGTCTGGTGTGGCTTGATGAAGTGCTCTTCGACAAACTTGCCCTGTTCGATGGCCAGTCGGCTGCGCTCTTCCCGATCATAGACAATTCGGGTGAGCGAATAGTCCTGGTGTTTCAGGCTGGGCTGGTAGGATTTTCCTGCTGCAGAGTTGGCGTTGTAAATCTCAGGCCGGTAGATCTTCTGGAAGGCTTCCATCGTGCTGATGGTGCCGATCAGCTCAAGGTCGGTGTAATCGTTGAGCAGGTCGCCAGAGAAATAAAATGCCAGGGGGGCTACGCTGCCCGGCGGCATGAAATAGCGGACCTTCAATCCCATCTTGTCGAAATATTCGTCGGTCAGGGAATATTCGTCTTGCTGGTATTCCACGCCCAGTACGGGATGCTGGTTTTCTGTGCGATGGTAGGTCTTGCTGCTCGATACGCTCAGGCAGATGACAGGCTGCTTCCTGAAGTGCTCCCGGTAGGTGCTTGAATTAACGAAGTGCTTGAACAGCTTGCCATGCAGGTCGCCAAAATTTTCTGGCGTGCTGAATCCAGGCTGGTTCTGGTTGTGTGCCAGCAGCAAGACGCTGAAGTCATAATCCCGCACATAAGAGGAGAAATTATTTCCTGTGATGCCCTCGATGCGTGTATTGGTGCGCAGGTCGATAATGTGGGTCTTCAATATTTCAATCAGGGGGAGGGCGTTGCCAGCGTTGGCGGCACCCATTTGCATTTCAATGGAAATGATGTCGAGCTCGACTGCATAACGATCGCCGTTGGGATTGTCCCAATGGGCCAGTGCGTTGAAGCGATTGTTGATCATCCTCAAGGTGTTGCGCAGGTTTTCCTGGCGGCTGCTGCCTCGGGCCAGATTGGCAAAATTGGTGGTAATGCGCGTGTTGTCCGAGGGCTGGTAATTCTCGTCGAAACGAATGCTCTTGAGGGTAAAGGTAAAATCGTTATTCATTGCAGCGTGGAATCCTGAATTCTGAGGTGGAGCTGAATTGATTTATTTTTTTCCAGAATTATTGATTTTGTTTTCTGGATTTTTTGATTGATGTTTTTTATAGTGATCTACAATCAGGGAAAGTGTGCATTTTATGATGAGCCAATGATGAGGGGTTTGAATTAATTTCACGCTAGTATTAGTTTTTCTCATATATACTGAACCCTGCCCGCCGCCGGCGGAACCACCTTGCAGTCCAGCCCAGGAGATTCCCATGCGACAAGTCCATCCCTTTTCCTTGCGTCCTGTTCTCGCCAGTGCATTGCTGGCCGGTGCAGCAGTAGTGCTCAGCGGTTGCACGACCACTACGCAGACCAGCCAGGCGACCGTGGCCGAGCAGCGTGCCGTCATCAACAGCGGCTATGATGCGACGCTGACGCGCCTGTACGAGGCAGCTCCGGCGGCGCGACAGATGGTGCAGGAGGCCAAGGGCGTCCTGGTGTTCCCGTCGGTTGTGGGTGCCAGCTTTATCGTGGGCGGAGAGTATGGCCGCGGTGAGTTGCGTATCAATGGCCAGAATGCCGGCTACTACAGCACGGGTGGCGGTTCGATCGGCTTTCAGGCCGGCGCGCAGTCGCAGGCAACGATCCTGCTGTTCATGACCCAGCAGGCGCTGGACAATTTCCTGCTCAAAAAGCAGAACTGGACGATCGGGGCCGATGCCAATGTCGCGATTGCCAATATCGGGGCCAATGGCCAGATTTCGTCCAATACGGTCAATTCGCCGGTAGTCGGATTTGTCCTGAACAATGCGGGGCTGTCTGCCGGCGTGTCCTTGCAAGGCAACAGCATTCAGCAAATTGACCTTTGATCGCGTGCCGGCCTGTTAGGGAGCGCATTGCATGATTCGTTGTATACACCTGACAACCGGCGCAGATGGCGAGTCCCACTTCACCGAAGGGCAGATTGATCTGCCCGCCGGTGAGCGTGGCGACAGCATCAGCAGCGTCGCCGGGGCACGGAGCATCTCGTTTCGGGAAACCAGCGGTGGTGGCAGTTTTGACTGGCACGAAGCGCCCGAGCACCAGTTGGTCCTGACACTGAGTGGTACGCTGGAGTTCGAAACGCGCAGTGGTGCGCGTTTTCAATTGAATCCGGGTGATGTACTGTGGGCTGAAGATACCGCGGGAGGCGGGCATCGCTGGCGCTTGCTGGGGACCGACCCATGGCGACGGGCCTATGTGATCCTGTCGCCGGATGCCAGGGTGCCGTTCGTGCCGACTCAGGGGAACACGCATGCCAATTGATCACAACATGCCTGCCCGTGCCGATATCGTCATGGTGGGTGCCGGCATCATGAGTGCCACGTTGGCGACGGTGCTGAAAGAACTTGAGCCATCGCTGAATATCGTGATCCTGGAGGTGCTGGAGGATTGCGCCCAGGAAAGTTCGCATGGCTGGAACAACGCCGGTACGGGCCACGCCGCCAATTGCGAAATGAACTATACCCCTGCGCGTGCTGACGGCAGCGTAGATATTTCCAAGGCGCTGGAGGTGAACACCGAGTTTGATCTGTCGCGCCAATTGTGGTCCTATCTGGTCAAAATAGGCGCCATTCCGGATCCGCAGGCCTTCATCCATCCCTGTCCACACATGAGCTTTGTGTGGGGGCAGGAGAATGTGGCCTACCTGCGTCGTCGCTTTCAGGAGATGTCGGCTCACCATTGCTATCACGGCATGGAGTACAGCGAAGACCCGAAGCAGATCGAGGCCTGGGCACCGCTGATCATGGAAGGTCGTACCGGCAACGACCCCGTGGCCGCCACGCGCATCTTGACGGGGGCCGATGTGGATTATGGTGCACTGACGCACTTGCTCATTGGGCAGGTCACGGCACAGCCCGGTGTTTCAGTGCACTACCTGAAGCAAGTGACGGATCTGGCACGTACACCGGATGGCAAGTGGGGTATCGATGTCAAGGATACGGTGACACACCAGCACCAACGTCTGGAGGCAGGGTTTGTCTTTATCGGCGCGGGTGGCGGGGCGTTGGAGCTGCTGCAGAAATCCGGTATCCCGGAGGGACATGGCTATGGCGGTTTTCCTGTCAGCGGTATCTGGCTGCGCTGTGATGTGACGGACGTCAGCGAGCGCCATCATGCCAAGGTCTATGGCAAGGCGGCGCATGGCTCTCCGCCCATGTCGGTGCCGCACCTGGATACACGCATCATCGGCGGCAAGAAATCGGTGCTGTTCGGGCCGTATGCCGGTTTTTCCAGCCGTTTCCTCAAGCATGGTTCGCTGACCGACCTGTTCCGCTCCGTGCGTCCCGGCAATGTCCTGCCGATGCTGGACGTGGCCAAGGACAATTGGCAACTGACCGAGTACCTGGTGTCGCAGGTGTTGCAGAGCCCGGCACATCAGTTCGAAACGCTGCGCCAGTTCTATCCGAATGCGCGCCGGCATGACTGGGCAACTGCCGTGGCCGGGCAGCGTGTGCAGATCATCAAGCCGGGCAAGGATACGGCGGGGATGCTGGAGTTCGGTACCGAACTGATCGCGTCGGCCGACAAGTCGCTGGCGGCCTTGCTGGGTGCATCTCCGGGCGCATCGACGGCTGCTTTCATCGCTCTGGAGGTGTTGCAGAAATGCTTTGCCGACAGGTTGACGCCGACGGGCTGGCTGCCCCGGCTCAAGGCGATCATCCCGACCTACGGCGTGGACCTCAGGGTGGATGCCGATGCCTGCCGCGAGATCCGGCAATCAACGGCGGCCACGCTGAATCTGGCGTTTGTCTGAGCAGGACGGGCCATGAGTGGCCCGATTCCTGCAATATAACGGTTGAGCCGTCCTAGAACGCCGGATGAATACTCAACGCGCACAGCGCCGATAACTGGCACAGGGGTCGGCCCGATTCCTGATGCAGCGTATTGAATGCATCCTGCACGGCCTGCAGGTCGCGCTGGCTGGTGGGTTCGCGGGCAATGATGCCTGCCGCGACCAGCCGCGCCACGACATCGCTGGTCAGCAAAAAGGTGTCCTTGCCGACCAGGCGCAGGAAGCCGGCGGCCGAGCGTCCTCCCAGCCGGGACCCGCGTTTGGCGAGTAGCTTCCACAGACCGATGATATCGGTCACTGGCCAGGCGGCGATAAAGGCACCGAAGCTGCCGCCCTGTTCTGCGCATATATCGAGGATGAAGCGGGCATTTCCGGGGATGGTCTGCAGTTTGGTGCGGTCGCGGATGAGCTGTTTGTTCTGCATGTGGTTTTCGATGGCGGTTGCGTCGAGCCGGGCCATGCGCTCCGGATCGAAGCCTGCGAAGACCTGTTCGAACACCGGCCATTTTGCATCGACCATGGTGTGTTGCACGCCGGCCTGGAAGACCCGCCGGCTCATGGCCGACAGGTATTGCGCATCGCGGGTGTGTCGCAATTCGTCCGGCGTACGCGCCTGGGGCAGAAAGGCTTCCAGTTCGGCATCGGAGTCAAAACGTGCGCGTACTGTGTCGTAGAGCCATGGGTAGGTTAACTGCACTGTCGTTCCTTCATTTCAGGTTACGCATCGCTCGCTGGCAGATCCGCTGCGTGGCAGCTACCGGTTGTCCCTGCAGCCATCGGGCGCACAGGTCGGCAACCCAGATGGGCTGATCCTTGCCTGCATCATTGAGCCAGTTTGCCACGGAATCCTGCACGTAGACGGACGGGTCTGCGCGTAGCGGTTGCAGGATAGGCAAGGCGCGTTCAGGCTGTTGCTTGAATGAGGTCAGGTGAGCACACCAGACACCGCGTGGTCGCAGCGCTTCGCAGGCAAAGCGGCGCAGGCGTTCGGACGGGGAGGAGGTCCAGTCGGTCAGCAGGGCAATGGCTGCTTCCAGTTGCACGGCCAGGTGCGGGCGTATGGCCATCCAGGCCCATTCGCGTACGCCGAAGTGGGTATCATCCGCCAGTGGCTGGATGGCGGCCAGGCGTTCTGCAAGAGGCTGGTCGGGTTGTGCGCCGACCATGAAGCAGGCCCAGCCGCGTACGGTGTCGGCAGGGTGTGTCTGGCAGATGGCGAGGCCGGCGTTGCCCAGCGTATCCAGCAGGATGTTGCCGATGGCTGCCATGCGCTTGAGAATGCCCAACTGGCAGGCTGCATCGGCGGCCTGCAATGCGTGCCCGGGCAGATCCGGAAATACGGTACGCAGCAGTCGGGCCTGATCCAGCGCCAGGCTTTCGGCCAGCGTGGCACTTTGCAGTTCTCCGCAGGACAGCGCATGCAGCACGTCTGCTGGAATATCGGCGGTGCGGGTGGCCCCCTTGCGGGGAGATGGCGTATTCAAGCTGCGGTCCTTGGAGGGGCAGGTTGGTGGCTGATTTGTCTGGCTTGACGTGTCAGGGGTATGTGCAGTGTAGGCGATCCGGGTATTGGTCTGATTGTTTTCTTTTTGAATACTGTTTGTCAGTATGGGTGGTATTTATATGTCAATGATGTATGCCTAAGATACAGAGCATCGCATTGTGCATCAATGCATTCACTCACAGGGACACGGCATCATGGCACACAGCAATCTGGATATCGTTCGCGCTACCTACGAAGGTACATCCGAGGAAAACGGCAGGAATCTGCTCGCAGTATTGGCACCGGACGCAACCTGGACAGAGGCGGCTGGTTTTCCCTATGCAGGGACGTATGTCGGACCGGAGGCGATCGTCGGCAATGTCTTTCACCGGTTGGCCACGGAGTGGGACGGCTACCAGGCAAAGGTGCATACCTATCTCGCCGAGGGTGAGCGGGTGGCTGCGTTCGGGATGTATTCAGGTACCTATCGGTTGACCGGCAAGCATATGACAGCGAGCTTTGCTCACCTCTATCAACTGCGGGACGGGCAGATCGTCAGCATGGAACAGTATGTCGATAGTGCGCAGGTGCGGGCTGCCATGATCTAGAGGGGCTCCACCTGCCCGGTCTGGGACGTTGCCTTCAGTCCGTCGAAGTTCTCGAAATGCCAGGTTTCCTGGATTTTTCCGGCGTCGATGCGATGCATGTCCATGCCGCTGAAGCACACCTCGCGGCCGGACGCTTTCCAGGTGTCGAAGTCGGCGACGTGACGCCCGCGCATGGTGATCCGGCAGACGACCAGATCGTGCTCGGCCACGACGGCCTCGATGTCGATGTGGAAGCGCTCGAATGCCGCATGAGTCAGTTCGACGGCGCGCTTGAAGCCTGCTGGTGTATTGGGCTGGCCGGGGTCGGCGGGATGGTTGACCCAGCTGGCGGCCAGGATACGGTCGAAGGCTGAGGCATCATTATTGTTGAAGGCGTGATAGAAAGCCTGGGTGATAGCGGTATGGGTGTTCATGGAAATGCCTTGTCTGTCTGTATCAGGGGGCGGGTTGTGGCAGTTCGCCGGGTCCGTTCGGCTGTGCGCCGTCCGTCAGCGCAGGGAGATTCAATTCAATCCAGTCGGCCAGTTCCCTGACGCGGATGGCGGCCTCGTGGCCCAGCGGTGTCAGTGTGTAATCGACGTGGGGTGGCACGACCTTGTGGGCATGTCGCTCCAGCATCCTGTCTTTCTCGAGCAGTTGCAGCGTCTGGGCCAGCATGCGCTCACTGACGCCGCCGATGTTGCGTCGCAATTGGCTGAAGCGTTGCGTACCACCCAGCAGCGCCAGCAGGACGAGTACGCCCCAGCGGCTGGTGAGGTGGGTCAGGATCTCGCGGGATGGGCAGGCCGTCGCCATCACATCGCCGCGCAGCAGTTTTTCGGAAAGCGAGGTGGGCTCTGCAACGACTGCGGGTTGGGTTGATGCATGCAGGATAGGGGAGGTCGTCATATCCAATATCTATATGCTTACATTTATGTATGTACTTACTATAAGTCAGTATTGGGTCTATAGTCGAGTGGAAGTTTGCTTTTTCGTTCAACCAAGGAGATTCTCATGACTATTGCTGTAACGGGTGCATCGGGCCAACTCGGTCGCATCGTGATCGAAAAACTCAAGCAGAAGGTGCCTGCCGACCAGATCGTGGTGCTGGTGCGCAGTCCCGAGAAAGTGCAGTCGCTGGGTGTGCCGGCACGCGCTGCCGACTATGCCAAGCCTGCAACGCTGGTGCCAGCCCTGGCGGGTGTCGACACGCTATTGCTGATTTCTTCCAGCGAAGTGGGGCAGCGTGCCGTCCAGCATGCCAATGTCATCGCGGCGGCCCGGCAGGCCGGCGTCAAGCGTATCGTCTATACTAGCCTGCTGGGGGCGGATCATTCTCCGCTGAGTCTTGCGGACGAGCATCGCGCCACCGAGGCCGAGCTCAAGTCTGCGGGGGTGCCGTACACCATTCTGCGCAATGGCTGGTACACGGAAAACTATCTCGGCGCACTCGACGCGGCACTGGCACATGGTGCCCTGATCGGCAGCGCCGGCGAGGGGCGTATTGCCTCGGCCACGCGCGAGGATTTTGCGGAGGCGGCCGTCGCAGCCCTGACCGGTACGGGACACGAGGGAGCGACCTATGAACTGGCAGGCGATCATGCCTGGACGCTGAAGGACCTGGCTGCAGAAGTGAGCCGCCAGAGTGGCAAGCAGGTGGTCTACCAGGACTTGCCGGAAGCCGAGTATGCCAAGGCGCTGGTGGGTTTCGGCTTGCCGGAAGGCCTGGCAACTGCCATTGCCTCGTGGGACGTCGGAGCATCCAGGGGAGCCCTGTTCTCGGAGGACAAGACGCTGTCCCGGCTGATCGGCCGTCCGACCACCTCACTGCAGCAGGCTGTGGCACAGGCGCTGGCAGCACGCTGAGCCAAGCCGGCCAGGAGGCCGATTCGCCCTGCCGGGTGTATCGGCCTAGCGCCGTCCTTCCAGGAACATCCGTACCGCGAGTCCGGTCAGCACGGTACCCATCAGCCAGCGCTGGATGACCTGCCAGAGCGGACGGCCGCCCAGGAAGACGGCAATGCTGCCGGCCATGATGGCGATCAGGGCATTGACGCTGACACTGACCAGGATCTGGACGAAACCGAGCATCAGTGACTGCGCCAGTACGCTGCCGTGATCCGGCGCGATGAACTGTGGCAGCAATGACAGGTACATGATGGCAATCTTGGGA
The DNA here is from genome assembly GCF_040137905.1 of Corticimicrobacter sp. Classification (NCBI taxonomy): domain Bacteria; kingdom Pseudomonadati; phylum Pseudomonadota; class Betaproteobacteria; order Burkholderiales; family Alcaligenaceae; genus Corticimicrobacter; species Corticimicrobacter sp. The sequence goes on along the minus strand of NZ_JBEFDG010000010.1, from coordinate 71,022 downwards.
TTGAGCAGGTTGGTGACGAATCCCATCAGGAACAGCTTGCGCGGGCTGTCATGAGGTAGATCGCGTACCTGGAAGGGGGAGCGGCCACCGGGTTTCACGGCCTGCCAGGCAAGATAGAGCAGGTAAAGTGCACCGCCGATGCGCAAGGCGTCGTAGGCGTATGGAACAGCCATGACCAGTGCGGTAATGCCGAAGGCTGCGCACAGCATATAGAACACAAAGCCGAGGGCGACGCCGCCCAGCGAAATCAGACCGGCGCGTCGCCCCTGGCAGAGTGAACGCGAGATCAGGTAGATCATGTTGGGGCCGGGGGTGAGCACCATGCCGAGGGACACGAGTGCGAAGGCGATCAGGCTGGAGGCTTCGGGCACGATATCGGGCTGCTTGTAGATGAAGTCGGGGGCAGGCTGGATACTTTTTGCCTGGTACTGGATGCGCGGCAGAGAGATAGATCACTGCCGTGACATCTTATCTTTTTTGTTGCAGTTCAGGCGACTTCCCGCAGCCATGCCAGCAATTGTTGTGGCACCGTTCCGACGGCAGGGGGGCCGGGAGACAGCAGCCAGTAGTGCGAGCCATCTTCCACAAAGCCCAGCGGGGCCGACAGGACGCCACTGGCAAGGTCGTCGCAGGCCAGATGCCATGGCGCAATGGCGACGCCCAGACCGGCGATGGCTGCCTGCAGGCTGAAATAGAAATGCTCGAACCATTGGGGGTGTCCTGCTGTCGGCTGCCTGGCAGGGCGGAGACGCTGTCCTGCGTGCCTGGCCCATTCGCGCCAGGCTTGCGGGCGCGTATGTGTATGCAGCCTGGGCGCATCTGCCCGCAGTGCCTGGGTTCCCGTGCCGGAAAACCAGGCGGCAAGTTGATCGGGACGGCAGACCGGGCCGACCCGTTCTGCAAAGAGCGGGTCGGCATGTGTACCGGCAGGCCAGGGAAAATCGTCGCGACGGATCGCCAGGTCAATACCGTCATCAAAGGCAAACGTGCCGCCCCCTGCGCTCAGGTGAATCTGCAGGTCGGGGTGCCGGGCCTGGAACGCCGGCCAGCGGGGAATCAGCCAGCGCATCAGCAGCGTGGGCTCACAGGACAGCACCCATCGGCGGGTAGGGTGATGGGGCGTACGCAGGGAGTCGGCTGCCTGTCGGATCGTTTCCAGGCCATCGCGCACCGCATGAAACAGCAGCCTGCCGGCATCATTGAGGAAGACTCGGCGCTGGCGACGTTCAAAAAGGGGCAGTCCCAGATGTACCTCCACCTGACGCACTGCCCGGCTGATGGCTCCGTGCGTGAGGTGCAACTCATCGGCGGCCCGGCTGAAATTCTCGAGACGTGCGGCTGCCTCGAAACAGCGCAGGGCACCCAGCGGCGGCAGACTGTGTCGAGAATTCTGTGAGTCTGGCTCACTATATTGGTCAGCAATCATCGTTTTTCATTCAGTAAGCAATGGCTTAGGATCGCGGCTCTATACCCATTTGTGCTGGAATGAATCATGACGGAACTGCTTGCTGTTGTCACCATCACGATATTGGCGGTGATGAGTCCGGGGCCGGATTTTGCGATGGTGACGCGCAACAGCCTGGTGCTGTCGCGGCGTGCCGGCGTGCTGACAGCGCTGGGCATCGGGCTGGGTGTGCTGGTGCATGTGGCCTACACGCTGCTGGGTGTGGGCCTGTTGATCCGGCAGTCGCCATGGCTGTTTGGCGTGGTCAAACTGGTGGGGGCGGCCTGGCTGGTCTGGCTGGGGGTGAAAATGCTGCGCAGTCGCCCGACCGTTCAGCAGCAGGATATCGCGCAGCCGGTCGTGGCGTTTTCAGATCTCATGGCGCTGCGGGTCGGTTTCCTGACCAACGCACTCAATCCCAAGACCACGATCTTCATTGTCAGCCTGTTCATGCAGGTGGTGGGATCGCAGACGCCGCTCGCTGTGCAGATTGGTTATGGTGTGTTTGTTTCGCTGGCGCATATCGTCTGGTTCAGCCTGGTGGCACTGTGTTTTTCTGCGGGGCAGGTGAGGCTGAAACTCCTGGCTTTGCGCCACTGGATCGATCGGGGGTTTGGTGCCTTGCTGGTTGGCTTTGGTGTGTTGCTGGGCATTGCGAAAATATGATTTAGATCAATCCGTTTGATGCGATAAACCGACACTCTAATATCGCTGGCTGGTAAAGTGAGCTTGAATTAGAATTTCGTTTCACAACGCGACGGGATTTTAAATAATGCGTAATAACCTGCCGGTTACCCAAAACGCCTATGCCTTTCCCGCCGATCAGACGTTGATCTCGATCACGGATCTGAAAGGACGCATTACCTACTGCAATTCCAATTTCATCGCTGTCAGCGGCTTCAATTCGTCGGAGCTGCTGGGGCAGGCACACAATATCGTGCGCCATCCCGACATGCCCGAGGAAGCCTTCAGGGATATGTGGGAAACCATCCAGGCAGGTCTGCCCTGGACGGCACTGGTCAAGAATCGTCGCAAGAACGGCGACTACTATTGGGTCAGGGCCAATGTGACCCCCGTCCGTGATGGTGAGCGCACTGTCGGTTTCCTGTCGGTGCGTACGCGCGCAGCCGATGACGAGATTGCAGCGGCGGACAGTCTCTATGCCATGATGCGCCAGGAAGCCTCGGAAGGACGGCGGGTGCACGGCCTGCTGCGTGGCGAAGTGGTGCGCTGCACGCTGCTTGGACGCCTGGGGCGTTGGCTCAGGCCTGGCATGCGCGGGCAGATCGTTGCGCTGTCCCTGCTGGCGGCCGTCATGCCGCTGGTGGCGGTATTGGCAAGTGCGCCGGTGTGGGGGGTGGCAGCCGTCGCGGTCCTGGGGGCAGTGTGTGCAGCCTTGCTGATGATGCATCTGATGCTGGGGCCGCTGAGGCAGGTTGTCGCGACAGCCAACCTGATGGCGGGTGGCGACCTGTCGCGTTTTGTCCAGGTCACGGGCAAGGGCGAAGTCGCCCAGTTGCAACTGGCGCTGGCACAGTTGAACGTATCGGTACGCACGGTGGTGCGCGATGTCCGCCATGAAGTGGCCAATCTGCTGGGGGGGACCCAGGAGATCGCCAACGGCAACAAGGACATGATGGCGCGTACCGAGACGCAGGCCAGCAATCTCGAAGAAACAGCCGCGACGATGGCGCAGATCTACAGCACCATCCAGCAGACCACGCAACTGGCTCAGCAGGGTGCCGAGCGTGCCCGCCTGACTGCCCTGGCCGTGGAGCGGGGCAATGGGGCCGTGCAGAGCGTCGCGAGCACCATGCAGGAAATCGAAGACTCTTCGCAGCGCATCCAGGACATCATCCATGTGATCGAGGGCGTGGCGTTCCAGACCAACATCCTGGCCTTGAATGCGGCTGTCGAAGCGGCACGCGCTGGCGAGCAGGGGCGTGGCTTTGCCGTGGTGGCAGCCGAAGTGCGGGCACTGGCCCAGCGTACGGCCGGCGCAGCGAAGGAAGTGCGCAGCCTGATCGAAGAGTCCGGCCAGCGAGTCATGGCAGGGGGCCAGCGTGCCGCCGATGCCCTGGCGCGGATGGGCGAGGTGACTGGTGCAGTCGGCGAAGTCAGTGCGGTTCTCGAACAGATCAGCCATGCCTCGCAGGAACAGTCGGCAGGTGTGGGCCAGATCAATGATGCCATCTCCGGGCTGGATTCGATCACCCAGCAGAATGCCGCGATGGTCGAGGATCTGGCCTCATCTGCCAACTCGCTCAACCGCCAGGTGGCATTGGTCCACAACACCATCCGCGTATTCCGCCTGACCGAAAGGGATACCACGCTGGCCGAGACCGATGCCGTCGAGCTGCGCCGCCAGCAGCGTGGCGATGTGATCGACGATGCCGGTCATATCGATTTCGAGCAGGCCATCGCCAGCCATCAGCAATGGCGGGTGACACTGCGCAATGCGATCAATCGCAAACTGACCGTTGATCAGCGTGCCGGGCGCGATGACTGCTGCGCGCTGGGCGCATGGTTGCTCGGACCCGGACGCCAGCAGTTCGAAGGTGAGCCGGCCTTTGCGACACTGGTCAGCGCGCATCGTAATTTCCATACCGAGGTGGGCGCTGTGGCTGACCTGATCAACCGCAGGCAGATGGACGAGGCCGAGCAGGCACTTGCGACCAATCGTCCGTTGCACCGGGCTGGCCAGACGCTGACCCAGGCCATCCGCAGTGCCGCCGGTCTGGAATGAGGGCACTGCGTATCCTGGTGGTCGATGATGATGTGCTCAACCTGCGGATTGCAGCCAGGTTGCTGAAGGAACTGGGGCATGCCGGGGCGTTGGCAAGCGATGGCGACAAGGCGTTGCGCCTGCTGGTCGAGCAGTCTTTCGATGTGATGCTGCTGGATGTCAACATGCCGCATCCTTGTGGCGATGCCACGCTGCGGGCGTTGCGTGCACGCGAACGCACGGCGGGTGGAAAACGTCTGCCGGTGCTGATGATTTCCGGCTATGTGACCGAGGAAACCCGTCATCATTTCATGGAGATGGGTGCCAACGGCTTCATCGAGAAACCTCTGGCGCTGGATGTGCTGGCGACCGAGTTGGCGCAGTTGATACCAGGATAGCCGATGCTGATTCCTGCCCTGCTCTGGTCATGTGGCATATTGGCACTGCTGGTGCTGTGCGGCTGGTGTGGCTGGCGCTGGTCTGACGAAAGGGCGCGGCGCAGCCTGGTGCATATGGTGGGCATGCTGCGCCTGCGCAGCGATGCCGCCTGCCTTCTCGATGCCGATGGCTGCATCCATTGGTGCAATGATGCCTATGTCCAGTTGACGGGGTATGTCGAGCGGGATCTGCTCCGGCGCTCCTGGCAGGCATTGTTGTTTGCCAGTGTCGAGGATGAAGCCGCACGGCAGATTGTCGGTGATGCCCTGAAGGCCCGTCGCGAATTGCGCCGGGATGTCATGTTCAGGAGCAAGCGCGGCGAGGTGCGCTGCATGATCGTCGAGCTGCATCCGCTGTACAACCTGTCCCGGCGTCGTTTCCTGGGATACCTGGTTGTACAGATCGATATCGACCAGCAGCGCAACGAGCGTCGCATGACGTTGCTGGCGCTGCGTGATCGCCAGACAGTGCTGGATATCCTGGACCGTCATGCCATCGTGACGGAAACCGACCTGCAGGGGCGCATTACCCGTGTCAACGAGCGCTTTGTGCAGGTCAGCGGCTATCGTGCCGACGAATTGCTGGGACGCAATCACCGCATGTTCAATTCCGGCCAGCATGACGCGGCTTTCTGGCGCGATCTGTGGGAGACGATCGGTCTGGGCGGCATCTGGCATGGCGAGATCTGCAACCGTGCCAAGGACGGATCACTGTACTGGCTCGATAGCGTGATTGCCTCGATGCCGGGGCCTGACGGCAAACCGGCCAAGTATGTCTCGATCCGCTACGATATCACGGCGCTGATGCGCAGCCGCGACATGCTGGCCCGCACCGGGCGGATCGCCGGCATCGGTGGCTGGTACTGCAATCTGGATACGCGCACGCTGTACTTTACCGAGGCGGCCAGCGAAATCCTGGCCTTGCCGGGAGAACAACTGCGGGTCGAGGCCCTGCCGGTAGCGTTGCCTTCCGAGATGTGGCAGGCGTTCAGGGAGCGGGTACGGCATACCATGGCCACCGGCGAAGCATTTTCCCAGGAGATCCGTATCCGGCAGGCCGATGGCATTGCGCTCTGGATGCGGGTCAGTTGCGAGGTCGAATATCTCAACGGCCGTGCTCACCGGCTGGTGGGGGCGGTACAGGATGTCAGCGCCCAGGTCGAGGCGCGGCTGCGCATCGAGACCAGCGAGCGTATCCTGCGTTCGGCCATTGATGCGCTGGATGAGGCCTTTGCGCTTTACGATGCGCAGGAACGGCTGATGCTGTGCAATGACAAATACCTGGATCTTCTGGGGGAACGGCGTCACGAAGTCCGTATCGGCATGCCGATCGAACGCATCCTGCGACTGTCGATCGATGCCGGCAGCTATCTGGCGGCACGTGCCGATCCCGATGGCTGGTATGCCAGTCAGTTGGCGATGTGGCGCCAGCCTTCGCACCAGCAACGCCTGCAATTGAGCAACGGGCGCTGGATCAAGCGTGTGGTGGCGGCCACGTCAGATGGCATGCGGGTCATGTTCTGCATCGACATCACCGACCTGCAGCAGGCTTTGGTCAATGCGGACAGTGCCTCGCGCAGCAAAAGCCAGTTCCTGGCCAACATGAGTCACGAGATCCGTACGCCCATGAATGCGATCATGGGATTGCTGCAGTTGATCGAAACCACCGGGGTGCGCCCGGAGCAATCCGACCTGCTGCGCAAGACGGAAGGGGCAGCGCGTTCGTTGCTGGAAATCCTCAACGATATCCTGGATTTTTCCAAGGTCGAGGCCGGCAAGATGAAGCTGGACCCGGAGCCTTTTGCGCTGGATGAACTGCTTTCCGATGTCTCGACGATCCTGTCCGGTACCCTGGGCGAAAAAAAGCTGGAGCTGATCTACGATATTGATCCAGCCATTCCTGCTGTATTGATTGGCGATGCTCTGCGGCTCAAGCAGGTATTGATCAATCTGGGCGGCAATGCCATCAAATTCACGGCGCGTGGCGAGGTGCGCCTGGCATTGCGCCTGGTCAGCCAGGATGACAGCGGTGCCCGGCTGGAGTGCCGGGTGCTGGATACCGGTATCGGGATCAGCAAAGAAGCCCTGAGGCATATTTTCACCGGCTTTAGCCAGGCCGAAGCCTCCATTTCGCGCCGTTTTGGTGGAACAGGACTGGGCCTGGCCATCAGCCATCGCCTAGTGGAACTGATGGGCGGGGAGTTGCGTGTTGACAGTGAACCTGGCAAGGGTAGCTGCTTCTTCTTTGAAATCGTGTTGCAGCCCGGTCGTGACCGCCAGGTACATCTTTGTGGGGTGTGTCACGATACCCGTGGTGCACAGGCCTTGTTGCTGGAACCGCATCCGGTCTCTCGTGCCATGCTGAGCCGGTTGCTGGAGCAGCAGGGGGGATGGCAGGTGGTGGCATGCAGCGATGCGATGCGGGCAGGAGAAGTACTGGATACTCTGCATGATTGGCCAGCCGTGGCGCTGGTCAGTGCCGAGGCACCTGGTCACGAGCTATTGATCGAGCGCCTGCGGCATGGCCCGGATCCCGATTGCCCGCCCGCGATTGTCCTGGCGACTTCGCATCCGCGGCCTCCGCAGGCAGGCATGCCGGTGCTGTGCAAGCCGCTGACGTTTTCGATGCTGTGCGCGGCCCTGCGTGGCCGCGCACCGGATATGCCCCCGACATCGTCCGAGCATGCCGTGCGCCGTCTGGAAGGGGTCAGGCTGCTGCTGGTCGAGGACAACGATATCAACCAGGAAGTGGCGACCCGCCTGCTTGAACGGGAGGGCGCGCGGGTACGTGTGGCTGCCAATGGGCAGCAGGGGTTGCAGGCACTGGATGCCGAACCGGACGGCTACGATCTGGTTCTGATGGATATGCAGATGCCTGTGATGGATGGTCTGCAGGCTACCTATGCGATCCGCAGGGATGGCCGTCATGCCGGACTGCCCATTGTCGCCATGACGGCCAATGCCATGCAGTCAGACAGGGACGCCTGCATGGCGGCAGGCATGGATGCCCATATCGGCAAGCCCTTTCATCTGGAGGATCTGGTGGCCGTGATTCAGCGCCACCTGCGCGATGGCAGCAGATTTGAGGGTATGGAAACGGTTCGGGAGGTCAGGCGGCATCAGCCCGCTGCACCATTGCAGGAAGGACCGGCAATGGTACTTGACGCATCACTTGCCCTGGCGCGACTGGGGCAGGACAAGGTTCTGTACTGTCGCCTGCTGGAGGATTTCCGGCCTGCGGCAAAGCGGCTGCTCGAAGCCGCCCGTACTGCGCTCGAGGTGGTCGATGCGCGGGCATTGCGCAGCGCCATTCACCCATTGAAGAGCACGGCGGCCGCCACGGGCGCGGATCGCCTGGCGGCTGCCTGCGCGATGCTCGAGCGTGAAGTCGTGGCTGGCGGCATGGATGCAGATGCACCGAGGCAATCGCTGCCAGCGCACTGGCATGATGCTGTGGCTGGCCTGGAGCAGATGCTGGTCGAGGCTCTGGAAGCGCATGCATGCTGGCTGGAACAGCAGACGCTGCCGGTGGTGGGCACGCCCGAAACCGGTTCCCCGCCCGCGTCTGGTGACGAACTGGCTGCCTGCCTGGCGGCCCTGGCCGATGCGCTGGCAAGTAGCGACATGACGGCATTCGACCTGTTCGATGACCTGATGGCGCGGCATGCCGATGCCCTGGGTGACAGCGCTGTCGCCCTGTCCGAGGCGATGGCGGATTTCAATACCGATGTCGCACTGCGTGTGGTGCGGCGTGAGCAGGAGCGTTGCGGGCCATCGTCCGCTTCATGAGCGGCGGGCTTTGCCGGGCAAGCGGTACGCCGCACCGGCTTGCCAGCGTTTGCTGGATCGGCTGGCGGAGCAGTTACTGGCCAGTGCCCAGGACACAGTCAGTCCCGCGTCCTGAAAATCTCCACCATGGACTTGAGCTGTCCGGCCTGATCGTTGAGCGATTCGGCGGCGGAAGCCGCCTCGCTGACCAGCGCCGCATTCTGCTGGGTCGCCTGGTCCATGCTGTTGACGGCCTGGTTGATCTGCGTGATGCCGTCGGACTGTTCGCGACTGGCAGTGGCGATTTCGTCCATGATGCGGGTCACGCCCTGCACGCTGCGAACCACCTCGCGAATGGTTTTGCCGGCATCCTCTGCCAGCGCATTGCCGCGTCCGACGCTGGCGACCGAGGCATCGATCAACTGCTTGACCTCGCGTGCTGCCGATGCGGAACGCTGGGCCAGTGCGCGTACCTCCGAGGCCACCACGGCAAAACCCTTGCCTTGTTCACCGGCCCGTGCCGCTTCGACGGCGGCATTGAGCGCCAGGATGTTGGTCTGGAAGGCGATGCCGTCGATGACTGCGATGATATCGACGATCTTGCGCGAGGCGGCATCGACTTCACCCATGGTGCTGACGACCTGTTCGACCACGACGCCCCCCTGTGTCGCGACTTCGGCTGCCGAGGCGGCCAGGGCTGCCGCTTCGCCGGCATTGTCGGCATTGAGACGGACTGTGGCAGTGAATTCTTCCATTGAAGCGGCCGTCTGTTCGAGTGAACTGGCCTGATGCTCGGTACGGCTGGCCAGGTCGTTGTTGCCCGATGCGATCTGGTGTGCGGCCGTGGCAATCGATTCCGTGCCCGCATGGACGCCGCGCACGATCTGCGCGAGGTTGTCGCGCATGGTGCGGATAGCATGCAGCAGGCTGTCCTCGGCACCTGGCAGGACTGCGATATCGCTGGTCAGGTCCCCCTGGGCCATGCGCTGGGTGGCAACTGCAGCAGGGCCTGGCTCGCCGCCGATCTGGCGCAGCAGGCCGCGGGTAATGACGATGCCGGTAGCCAGCAGGACCAGCGCCAGCAGGAGTGCGCCGCCACCGAACCAGGTGACACGCTGCAGGAAGGTGGCCTGTACGGTATCGACGTAGACACCGGAACCCAATACCCAGCCCCACGGTGCGAAGCCCTGCACATAGGAGGCCTTTGGGACAGGTGCTTCGCTGCCAGGCTTGGGCCACATGTAGTGCACGAAACCGGCTCCGCTGGCCTTGACCTTGTCGACGAAGGCCACGAACAGGCGCAGGCCGGTCGGGTCACGGCTGTCGCTCATATCCTTGCCCTCGAGTTCTGGGCGGATCGGATGGAGTACGATGCGCGCGTCCATGTCGTTGATCCAGAAGTACTCGTTGCCGCTGTAGCGCATGGCCCGCAATGCGTCGATGCTGGCCTGGCGCGCGGCTTCCTCGCTCATTTCACCGGCCTGGGCGCGGGCGTGGAAGCTGGCCACCAGGCTGTATGCGGTTTCCACGGTCTGGCGTACGCCCTGGGCGCGTTCCTGCATCAGCAGCGTTCGCTCGGAAAACAGGAAGGCGGCAGTGATGGCCAGGACGCCGGCCACTGTCAATGTCACGAGCAGGCCCAGGCGTTTGCCCAGGCTCAGGGAGTGGATCGAGCGCAAGGCCATGATGCTTCCTTCTGATGCGTTATGTTATGTAATCAGACTGCAATGTCTCCAGATCAGGTTAACGTGCGTTGCACTGCAGAATTTAGGGACAAAAGGCCGTTGAAGGCCTTGTCCGCGGGTATTCCCGAGGGCAGATTACAGGCTTCAGGCGATCGCCAGTCGCCAGAGTGTGGTGGTTTCCTGGCTGCGCGCCTCGTAGAGCGGATCGTTGCGATCCAGGGCCTTGGGGTGGGCGGGCCGGGTGTCGCTGCGGCCTATGACCCGCAGGCCCGCCTGGGCGAAGGCTTCCGGCAGCATCTGGGGGGTGCGCAGGCCGAGGTGTTCGGCCAGGTCGGACAGGATCAGCCAGGCCTGCCCGCCGTCTTCGAGATGGTGCGGTACGCCCTGCAGAAAGCCCAGCAACATGCGGTGGCCGGGATCGTAGACGGCCTGTTCGATCTGGCTGGTCGGCTTGGCCGGCAGCCACGGCGGGTTGCAGACAATCAGGTCGGCCCGACCCGGTGGAAACAGGTCGCAGGCTACGGCCTGGAATGTGTCGGCATGGCCCATGCGGGCCAGGTTGTCGCGTGCGCAGGCCAGCGCACGGGGGTTAAGGTCGGTGCCGATGACGCGCTCGAGGCCACGCTGCAGCAGCAATGCCGACAGCACGCCGCTGCCTGTGCCGATATCGAAGGCGCTGCGGGCACCCGGTGGCAGGGGGGCGTTGGCCAGCAACGGCAGGTATTCGCCCCGGATCGGTGAATAGACACCATGCGGCACGTGGATGCGTGCAGGCAGGCCGGCAATCTCGATGCCTTTCTTTTGCCACTCCCATGCGCCGACATAACCTTGCAGCGTTCGCAGCGGGATCAGCTCGGGCTGGCCGGCAGGCTCCAGCGCCGCCCGGCAGGCCTCGCCAAGATCGGGGGCACGGCGCAGCGCAATCGTGCCATCGGCTTCGACCGGAATCAGCAGCCGATTCAGTATCTGGGCGCGCTGGGACTGGCGCAGACGGTGCTGGTGAAACTGAGACTGGGGTGTCTGGGGGGCGGCGTCATTGCGGTGTGGCTGCTGCTGGCGTCGGTCCACACGGCTGGCCAGTGCCTTGAGCAACTGGCGGGCATTGTGATAATCGCCGCGCCAGACCAGTGCGGTACCCTGGCTGATCAGCCGGTAGGCGGCATCGGCGCTCAGCGTATCGTCGGCTGCCTGCAGGCGTAGCGGGGGCGTACCGTGCTGGTCGCGCCACAGGGCGCGACAGGGTTGATCGTGCTCCTGCCATTCCAGAATGAGCGGGGAAACGGCAGTGGGCTGGACGGACGGCATGGCGGACGGTCGCAAAAAGGCAAACCGGAATCATAGCAGTGTCATTGCGCCTCGATGGGCTGCAGTGCTTCGAAGAAGACGCACGTGGTCTGTTCCCAGGAAAAACCACGTGCGTAGGCTGTCGGGATGCTGCGATCGATCTCCAGGGCCTGCAGACAGGCAGCTTGCAGATCGGCATCGATGATCCCCGCACCCGAGTCACCCAGCACATCGAGTGTCGCCGAGGCCGGCAGTGCCGCAACCGGACAGCCGCAGGCCATGGCCTCCAGCAGGACCAGCCCGAAGGTGTCGGTCAGGCTGGGAAACACGAAGACATCGGCCATCCGGTAGCAGTGTGCCAGCTCGGTATGTGGCAATGCCCCCAGGAAACGTACGTCCGGATAACGGGCCTTGAGCGAGACCAGGACGGGGCCATCGCCGACGACCCATTTTTCACCCGGCAGGGAGAGGCTCAGAAAGGCATCCAGGTTTTTTTCCACGGCGGTGCGTCCTGCATACAGGAATACCGGCCGCGTGGGGGGTTGGGCAGGGCTGGCCTCAGGATCGGCAGGACCTGGCCTGAACGTATCCAGATCGACACCGCGTGACCAGACGATGACGCGTGCCGGGTCGAAACCGTAGGCCAACAGGTCGGCCCGTACGCTGCGGGTGGGCACCATGGTGCGCGCAGCCGGGCCGTGGAACCAGCGTAGCCAGCGATAGGTCAGCGCCAGTGGCAGGCGGATGCGCGCCTGGATATATTCCGGAAAGCGGGTGTGATAGGCCGTGGTGAATGGCATGCCGGTACGCAGTGCATGGCGGCGCGCAGCCATGCCCAGTGGCCCCTCGGTGGCGATATGCAGGGCATCCGGCGCAAAGTTGCGGATCAGTTCGGCCACCCGTCGTCCGGCACCCAGCGACAGGCGGATCTCGGGATAGGTCGGGCAGGGGATGGAGCGGAACAGGCCGGGATGGATGACGGCCACGGTATGGCCCATGTCCGTCAGGATGCGGCGGGTCTGTTGCAGCGTGAACACCACCCCGTTGATCTGCGGTGTCCAGGCATCGGTGACCAGGAGGATTTTCACGATTGCCCCCTGATGTGTTGCGTGGTGTGGGCAGTCGCTTCTTCGGTGTGCGTGCCATGGCTGTAACGGCTGCAGTCAAGCAGTTCCAGGCGGCCATCGTAGTGCTCGACCAGTGCGGTCAGGCTTTCGACCCAATCGCCGTCGTTGCAGTACAGGATGCCGTCTATTTCCCGCAGCTCGGCCTTGTGGATGTGGCCACAGACCACGCCGTCATACTGGCGTCGCCGTGTTTCGTTGACCAGCACCTGCTCGTAGGCCGAGATGAAGGAGACGGCATCCTTGACCTTGTGCTTGAGGTATTGGGAAAGCGACCAGTAGCCCAGTCCCATGCGGTTGCGCACGCGGTTGAACCAGTGGTTCAGCATCAGGATCAGGGTGTAGAGCTGGTCGCCCAGGTAGGCCAGCCATTTTGCATACTGGATCACGCCATCGAACTGGTCGCCGTGGGTGATCCAGAGTCGCTTGCCATCTGCCGTCATGTGTTCTGTTTCGAGCAGCACTTCGATGCCGCCGAACAGTTGCCGGTCGTATTGCCGGGCGAACTCGTCGTGATTGCCCGGGATATAGACTACCCGGGTGCCTTTGCGAACCTTGCGCAGCAGTTTCTGCACCACATCGTTGTGGGCCTGGGGCCAGTTCCAGCGCTTTTTAAGCCGCCAGCCATCGACGATATCGCCGACCAGATAGAGCGTGTCTGCATCATGCAGGCGCAGGAATTCCAGCAGTGGCTCGGCCTTGCATCCTGACGTACCCAGGTGCAGATCCGAGATCCAGATCGCGCGATAGCGCAGCGGGGCGTGTGACGTATCCATGACGTGTATTACGCCAGTCCTGCATGACGGCTGCATGTCATTTCGATGGCGGTCAGATTTCAACAACAGTGCTGTCGGCTGTCACGAACCTGTCTTCAATTTGCCATGAAGCGGTCATGCCACATGCCTAACCTGAAGGATGGAGACACGCGAGGACTGGCTGCATGCCGTCCATACAGACAAAGAGGTCGATCATGAAAATCGCAGTCGTGGGCACAGGCTATGTCGGCCTGTCCAACGCCATTCTTCTGGCACGACGCCACCAGGTGGTGGCACTCGATATCGTGCCGGAGCGGGTCAGGGCGCTCAATGCGGGCCAGTCACCCATCGAGGATCCCGACATCAGTCACCAGTTGCAGAATGCGGAACTGGATTTCAAGGCGACGCTGGATCCGCACGAGGCCTATCGGCAGGCGGCATTCGTGATCATCGCCACGCCGACTGACTATGATCCGGAAACCAATCGCTTCGACACCCGCAGCATCGAGGCTGTCGTGCAGGATATCCAGCGCATCAACCCGCAGGCCACCATGGTCATCAAATCGACTGTGCCGGTAGGCTATACGCGCAGTTTGCGACAGACCGTGGGATCGGACCGACTGTTCTTCGCGCCGGAATTCCTGCGCGAGGGCCGCGCACTGCACGACAATCTCTATCCTTCCCGCATCATCGTCGGTGAACGGTCGGCACGCGGCGAGGCCTTTGCCCGTCTCATGCAGGAAGGTGCCCGCCAGACCGACGTGCCGGTGCTGCTGACAGGCTCAACAGAGGCCGAGGCCATCAAGCTGTTTGCCAATACCTATCTGGCCATGCGCGTGGCGTATTTCAACGAACTCGATACCTTTGCCGAAACGCATGGCCTGGATACACGGCAGATCATCCGGGGCGTGGGGCTGGACCCGCGTATCGGCGAGCATTACAACAATCCTTCCTTTGGCTATGGCGGCTATTGCCTGCCCAAGGACACGCGCCAGTTGCTGGCCAATTACGACAGGGTGCCGAGCAACCTGATCCGCGCCATCGTCGAGGCCAATGGCACGCGCAAGGATTTCGTGGCCGCCTCGATCCTGAGGCGTCAGCCCCGGGTCGTGGGCATCTACCGGCTGGTGATGAAAGAGGGCTCGGATAACCTCCGTGCGTCAGCCGTGCAAGGGGTGATGAAGCGTATCAAGGCACGCGGTGTCGAGGTGGTGGTCTATGAGCCGGTTTTGCGCCAGGAGACGTTTTTCCATTCTCGTGTGGTACGCGATCTCGATGAGTTCAAGCGCATCAGCGATGTGATCGTCGCCAACCGGCGCAGCGCCGAACTCGATGACGTGGCCGACAGAATCTATACGAGGGATCTGTTCGGACAGGATTGAGCCTGTTGCCGGGCGCTGTCGTGGCAGAATGGCGGATTGGAAAAGGCGGGAATGGGTATCACAGTATGGATTTTTCTATTGCGCTCGTGTCAAGGAACCGGCTTTATACGAAGGCATACCGGCGCGTCATGCTTGACATACAGGTGCGGATCAATCAACTGGAAAGTGTCGAACTGCAGTGCCCCATTGGTGATACGGTACTGATCATGGCTTGCGACGAGGAAGATATTGCGCCTGGAGAACTGCGTGAAATGCCTGGCAAAGACGCAGTTTTTCAGTATGCGGTGGGTATCCAGGCTTATGTGGACGATGCGACCTTGAGGCAGGATCTGGTTCTGATTTTGAAGCAGGTATGTGAAAAAGTACCGTTTGCAATGCCCGATCACGAGCAATACCAGCGTATTTTTTGGTCGTGGGAGGGATATGAAAATTGAGTTGATGGAATCCGATGCAGCTGGGTGGTGTTTTCGTCTTTGATCGGCAGGGGTATCGTCAGTTCTTTGTCAGATGGACTGCAGGTGCCAGGGTCTTATGATTTTGTGCTGCGCCGGACGAAACTTTGTTGATGCCTGTATTCATGTGAGTCTTGGGTTTTTTAAATGAGTCCGTACAACCAGGAATTGCTCAATCGCTTTTATGCTCAAGGCCTTTCCAAGGCAGAGCTTGTCGATAGGTTTGATCTGGAAGGCCACACGCCTGCAGCGTTTATTTCAAGAGAAGTAGCGGCGGCGTCAGAAAAGGAAAGCGCCGACGATCTGGAGGATGCGATCACGCTTGCCTTTGCTTTTGGTGCAGCATCCATCCCTGCCGAAAAATTGAATGCCTTGTTGCTTGAGGATTGGCATTTCAAGCATGAGGATATTGCCAGCCTGCTCCAGGATATCAAGTCCGAAAGCAGTGTGGCGTCTCTGTTCAAGGCCTGCCAGACGCGCTACGCGTATCTGGAGTTTGATGATAGCCATGCCCTGGCGGTAAAGTGCA
The DNA here is from genome assembly GCF_040137905.1 of Corticimicrobacter sp. NCBI lineage: Bacteria > Pseudomonadati > Pseudomonadota > Betaproteobacteria > Burkholderiales > Alcaligenaceae > Corticimicrobacter > Corticimicrobacter sp. The sequence goes on along the minus strand of NZ_JBEFDG010000010.1, from coordinate 55,437 downwards.
TATGGGCGCTGGGCGACATCAACAATGAGGATGCCAGGCTTAGGCTGGCTGCGCTGTGCCGGTCAGAGATTAGTGTCATCCGATCGAATGCAGAACAGCAGTTGAAGCGCGTCATGAGTTGAGCACGATTGATGCCGTCATCAGGCTGCCTGCAATAGTGCCACAGGTATGCGTGCCAGATGTGAGGGTTCGACCCTGATGTTGGAATCGGGCTCAATGCTGGCCTCGGTACGGAAGGCGGCCGTCATTTCATGCAGGCGCTGGGCCTGCTCGGTCAGCTTGCCGGCAGCGCCCGCTGTCTGCTGTACCAGTTTCATATTCTGCCCGGTGTCGGCCTTGACGGTGCCGACGATTTCCTTGACGGCTGCGATGTCCTGGGTCTGGCGCTGTGCAGCGTCGGAGATCCAGCCAATGCGGTCATTGACGGCATGTACGGCCTTCAGGATGGCATCCATGGCCACGCCGGCCTGATGCACCTGGCCGGCACCGGCGGTTACGCTGCGATCGGATGCATCGATCAGGGCCTTGATCTCGTTGGCGGCCTGGCTGCTGCGCTGGGCCAGTTCGCGCACCTCGGCAGCGACCACGGCAAAGCCTTTGCCGTTCTGGCCGGCGCGGGCGGCTTCGACAGCCGCATTGAGGGCCAGCAGATTGGTCTGGGTGGCGATGCCGTTGATGAGCTGGACGATTGCATTGATGCGCTTGGCACTGGAGGCAATTTCGTCCATGGTGCTGACGACCTGCGCCACGGCCTCATGGCCGGTTGCGGCGGTTGTCTGGGCGTTGTGTGCCAGGGCAGTGGCTTCCTGCGCATGCTGGCTGCTTTGCTCGACGACGCTGTTGAGATGCTCGATGGCATCGTCTGCCTGAGCCAGTGCGTTGGCTTGACGACCGATTTGCTCGGAAATCATGTGACTGCGCTGGGCGATGTGTTCCGTGTCGGCATGCATGGCATCGGCCTCAGCGCGTACCGCCGTAACGGTATGCACCAGATTGTCTTGCATGTGGTTGAAGCCATCGAGGAGGGTGCCGATTTCGTTGCGTCCGCCACGAGGCAGGCGGGCCCGCAGGTCGCCGTCGGCCATGTGGGATACGTGGCGTTGCATGCTGGAAAGAGGGCGGAGCATGGCATGGCGGAACAGTCGATGGGCTCCCAGTGCCATCAGCAATGCCAGGACCAGGCTGGCAAACAGTGCGTAGCGCGCCGTATCGGATATCCAGGCCGCCTGTTCGACACTGCGTTGCGCCATGGTGCGATTGGTTTGTTGGAAGGCTTCCAGGGCGGCCATGAAATCGGCAGTGGCCGGTTCCAGAACCTGATCCACGATCCGGTTCGCCTCGATGCCGTTCCAGGTTTTCAGCGCTTCGGCCAGGGGCTTGAGTCCAGACTCGGCCAATGCCTGGTAACGGGTCTGGATATTCTCATAGGCAGGGTCCTGCGGGTTGTCGATATTCTGGCGGAAGTGATCGAAGCGTGCCTGGCTGCCCAGCAACAAGGTTTCCGCCTGTTGAATGGCGGCATCCCGTTGCTCGATCAATCCGCCTTCCATATCTGTCTTGGCATTGATCAGTGCGACACGGCTGCGGAAAAGTTGCAGGGAGGCATCGCTGAGGTCATTGGCCTGTTCGATGCCATAGCGGCTGAGGTTGGCAATCAACTGCCGGTTTTCCTTGAGCATCAGCAGACCGGCCCCGCCGGACAGCCCGAACAGGCCGACAAAGCCCAGCAGTACCAGCAGGAGTGCAGCATTGATACGCAGATTTTTGAACATGGTGACCGTCATGCCTCGTTCATGGAGCAGATAAGCGCGGACAGGACTGTCCGACGCGGGCCATTGTGCGCAAACAAGGTTGCAGGATTGTTACGCCACCAGGGGCGCAGGGGGCAGGATGCGGTGCGACGATATCGCGCAAGTGGCGCAGATGCGGCGCGAGGCGGGCGAAGGGCCGCCCTGCGCGGCCGGAATCGGCTATCCTGTTCGTTTAGGTATCTTTGATCTTTATCAGGCAGCCCATCCATGTTTGCTCATACTCCGCATCACCCTGGCGATCCCATCCTGTCGATCCAGGGCCACTATCGTGACGATACGCGTCCGGCCAAGGCCAACCTGACCATCGGCTTTTATTACGATGAGCAGGGGCGGGTGCCGGATCTGGCCTCGGTGGTGACAGCACGCGATACGGTGGCGGCGCATCCCCGCACGCCGGGCTATCTGCCGATGGGTGGAGATCCGTCCTATTGTGCCGCGATGAAGACGATGCTGTTCGATGCCGAGCCGGGCTCGCCGTTGTTCGAACGGATCGCGACGGTCCAGACACTCGGTGGCTCCGGCGCACTCAAGGTCGGTGCCGACCTGCTCAAGGGACTGTATCCGCAAGCCAGTGTGCATGTGCCCGGCCCGACCTGGGACAATCATCGCTCCATTTTCCAGGGGGCGGGGTTCGAGGTGGGCACGTATCCCTATTTTGATGCCGAAACGGGCACAGTGGCTTACGATGCCTTGCTGTCTCATCTGGAGTCACTGCCGGAATACAGTGTCGTGCTGCTGCATGCTTGTTGCCACAATCCGACCGGGACCGACCTGGCACCGGAACAGTGGGATGAGGTCATACGCGTATTGCAGCGCCGCCACCTGTTGCCGTTCCTGGATCTGGCCTACCTGGGATTCGCCCATGGCGTGGACGAAGATCGTTATCTGTTGCGTGCCCTGGTGCAGGCCGAGCAGCCGTTCCTGCTGGCGCAGTCATGCTCCAAGATTTTCTCGCTCTATGCCGAGCGGATCGGCAGCCTGAGTGTGTTCTGCGCCGATGCCGAACTGGCGCGTCGTTTGCACGGACAGCTTGAGGCGGCCGTACGGCGCAACTATTCCAGTCCGCCGGCCTATGGCGCGCGCATTGTCGATACGGTTCTGCGCACGCCCGAACTGCTGTTGCAATGGCAGGATGAGTTGAATGGCATGCGTGAGCGTATCCGTCAGGCGCGGATTGCGCTGGGTGATGCACTGGCACAGCATGACGCGGATGGCTACGACTGGGGATTCATTCAGCGTCAGAATGGCCTGTTCAGCTACGATCCCGGTCTGGGGCAGGCAGCGGATCGCCTGCGCGACGAATTCGGCGTCTATATCCTGCCGACCGGCCGTATCTGTGTTGCAGGCGTGACGCCGGACAATACCGAAACGATCGCCAGGGCGTTTGCCACGGTCATGGCTGGCCGCTGAGATGGCAGGCTGGATTTCCGCTCAGGCACTCGATGACCAGGGCATCCAGCTCAATACAGGCTTCTTCGAGCCTGTCTGTGATGGGGGGCCTGATTTCGCATCGCGCTAAACTCAGGTACAGATTCTGTATGGCCTGCGGAATGGTGTAGAGGCACAGCGCCAGCTCCTTGTCGATCTGCCGGGCGCTGGCCAGTTCGGTGGCGAGGGCCTGCAGGCAGGCCACGAGATCCTCGTAGGCCGCCTCGTCAAATCGCATGTTCACCCTTGCTTCAAGGGTGAACATGTTCTGCGATATCTTTTCCTTCAAGCTGTTCAACATCAACAATGCAATCGTGGAGTGTGGCATATGCCGGCCCTTTCAGAATACAGCAATGTCTACAACACGGCGCTGAATGTGCTCGACAGAAAAGGCTTTTCCGTATGGTACGACGAGGAGGCAGAAATGTTCTGTGCCGAACGCAATGGCTGGGATTTCATGGCAGAAACACCCTGTGGCCTGCTGGGTCTGGTGGCGATCCATGAGTTCCAGAATCCGTCCTCGTTCGAGGCATACTGGTGGCGACTGGATGACAAGGATCTGTACGCTCAGATGAGCAACACGGCTCCGGATTATGTGTCGGTTTGCAAATGACTCCCTCCGTTTATCACACCTCTTTCCTGAAAAAAATCAAGATCTTGTTTGAGGGGGATGTCATTTCGGATGTCATTCGCCTCCGTGAGGAAGATGGGCATCTGGTTGATGATGTGGTCTTTTTGGCGCTTGGTGCAGGTCGTGTCGCAGGATTTCGTGCGAATGGAATGAATCCTTTGATTTCCAGGAATCATGTGGATGATTTTGATGATTTCAGTTTGTACGCCTTGTACGCCAGGATTGAAAAAATATCGCTGGGGTTTTCCGGATTTTCCGTCGGGTTTTCAGGGGTGTTGTTTAATCCGGCCTATAACGAAGTGGTAGCGATTTTTTTGGCTTCGGAAGATTTTTCTAAATCTGTTCTGCTTGCCTTTTCCGTAGATGAAATTTTCATTTATGAAGACTGTGAAAAGGCAGATGTGATTCGGATTTTGAAAAGCCGTTTCTTGCACTTCAAGGATGTTGATTTTTTGATTTTTCAAAGGCATACGGGTGATGCAGGCTGGGTCAATGCTGATTTTTGATTTTCAATAAGCATTCAATAGATCCGCAAGCGCATGGTCCTGGATCTGTTGCGCAAAGTCCCGTGGTGATCTGCCAGCCTTGTTCCTGTGTGCTGGCTCGGCTCCGCAGATGAGCAGGGCGGATACGGTCCGGTAGTCACCCCGGGCATTGAACACGGCAGTCCAGAGTGGCTGGTTGCCAAAACTGTCGATGACCGCCACATCGCCACCCTGGGACAGTATCTTTTCGACGATCTGTACCTGATTGCGTGCTGCAGCGTAGTGCAACGGTACTTGTCCCTTGCTGTCCTGGTGGTTCAGATCGATATCCAGTTCAATCAGCGTGATACCGACTTCGTCGTTGCCGTGGGCAATGGCTTCATGCAACAGGTTTTGCCCAAACTCATTGATCAGGTTGAGATTATCCTTGATTGCATGCAGGTCGATCGTGTCGATGGATTCGTTGCGCACGGCATTGAAAAGGCTGGAGGTCAATTGTATTTCTCGCATTCTTGTTGATGGTTATGAGATTGCGCTTTGACGTTGCGCCATGAGTCTGTTGACCAGGATATGTTTCATGCTAGATGGTACTCAGGTCAATGACACGCTCAGGCAGCTTTTTCAGCGCACGGCTTTTCTGCACAATCTCGGTCAGCCAGGGAAGATGGCGCTGATGCTGGATATGCACCATGAGTTCCAGGGCCCATTCCCAGCTATCCGGCTCCGCCAGTAGTTGCCTGAATCGGGACAGGGCTTCGTCGGTGTGGCCTTGCAATAGATGCAGCATGCCCTGATGCAGATAGGTCCAGACAGTGACCGGATTTTCGGCCAGCAAGCCGTGGATATAGGTACTGGCCGAGGTGATGCCTTGCATCTGTTGGCGGATGACCAGCATCCGATCGCGGGCTGCTTCGGCCATAGCCTGTGCCTGCGGGGTGAATTGGTCATCATTGCGGTATCGGATGCTGCCTATATCCTGCTGGCGATAGCCTGCATCGAAGGCGTAGACTTCCTTTGGGTACCACATGAATTGCACGCCGATATTGAGCAAACTGCCAGGAGAACTGGAGGGCTGGAATTCGATCAGCGTGATATACCAGCCGTTGTCATCCAGCCAGAGCCGGGACTGACCCTTGCGGATGGCACCGGCCGGCTTGAGGGCCATGCGGGCGGCTGCATTGATGATTCTGTTGTGATTGCCTGTGTTGCTCATGTCTGCTTGTCCGGGCTGGGTGCATAACCAGCATTTTCGTCGGTTGTCAGGCCATAGAGGCTATATTCACGTTCGATAAATGCCTGGAACGTGCCCGTGAATTCCACCTTTGGAAAGCGCGGAAACTCTTGCCGCCTGGACCACGTCAGGTGCACGACCGACACACGCTCAGGAGTGCCGAGATGGAGCAGCAGAATATCGTCGTTGCCTTCCCGGTAAGCAATCACGCGCAGTTCCATGCCATGCAGCGGGTGATCCTGTGGACGCTCCAGCAGGAATTCGGCCTGCAGGGCCTGTTGCTTGCGTTCGGTTGGTGTCTCCCAGCCTTCAGGCAGCCGGCGTTGCAATTCGTGCTGCGTGAGCATGTCGAGTCGTTGCGTCATGCGGTGTCAGCCTTGTGATGCCGGTTGTTGCAGGAAGTCGATCACCAACTGGTTGAATTTCGCGGGGTAGGCCAGATTCATGGCATGCGAGGCACCCGCGACTTCGGCAACCTGGGCATGGGACAGTTGCTCGCCCAGTGCGTCTACGGTCTGGCGAAAACGCGGCAGGCTGCGCTGGCCCTTGAGAAGCAGGACGGGCAGGTTCAGCTCGGCGATTTCAGATGGCTGGTAGGGGGGCAAGGCATCGTCGCGCAATTGACTGATCAGCGTGCTGGCGTTGTCGAGTGCCATTTGCCGGAAGTCGGCAGGGCTGAAGCGCCAACTGCCGGGGCGGCTGACACTGTCCACAAAGAGAGCGACGGCCTGCGCGCTGTCGCCGCGTTCCACCATTGCAATGACGTCTTCGCGCCAGGCCTGGTCCGGCAAGGCACCCTTGACATCGCGCAGGTCATGACTGGCCATGTAGCCGCCAGGCTCTGCCAGCACCAGGCGGTGCAGCAGATGAGGGGCCCGGCGGGCCAGGTGAAAGGCCAGGAAGCCGCCACGCGAATGGCCGATGACATCGAAGCGTTCGCCGCCGCCGGCCTGCTCGAGCAGCACCACGAGATCGTCGAGGTCCTGCTGCCAGCTCATGTGTTGGCTCAGGTGCAGCGGGTGATAGGCCCGCAGGCTGGGGGCCAGCGCAGCAAAGCCGGCGGATGCGAGCGCCGGCAACTGCCCGCGCCAGAAGCGGGCATCGCACAGCGAGCCATGGATCAGGAGAAGCGGGCGGCCGGTGCCGGCACGCAGGCAGGCCCAGAGCGGGCCTGCGGAGAAGGACAGGTTTTCGAATTCGGTGGTGTCGGACATGGATACAGCCAGGCAATGCAGGAGAGTCAGGGCCGCAAGCTCAGTTCTCCGCCTGACTCACCATCAGCCGGGCACGGAGAATGACCGGCGCGTCGATCATTTTACCGTCCAGACTGAACGCACCGGCCTGGGATTGCGCGGCGGCTTCGATGACCCGCCTGGCCCAGGCCAGTTCGGCCTCGCCGGGAGCAAACGCAGCGTGGACAGGTGCGACCTGTGCCGGATGGATCAGCAACATGCCGCCGAAACCCATTTCGCGGCTGCGGGCGGCCACGTTTTTCAGGGCATCGGGATTGCCGATATCCTGGAAAACGCCGTCGATGGGTGCGGCCAGTTGTGCGGCGCGGCTGTGCAGCAGGATCTGGTAGCGTGCCTGGTCCAGAATGGTCTGGGTGCCGGGCGTGCCCGTGTGCAGGTTCAGATCCAGCGCCAGGTCCAGGCTGCCGAAGGCCAGGCAGGCCACACCCGGCACGGCAGCGATGGCTGCCAGATCCAGCAGTCCGGCGGCACTTTCGATGATCGGGATCACGGCCCTGGCCGTGGCGGCAGCCTGCTGCGCCTGGGCGGCAGATTCGGTCTTGGGCAGCAGCAGACCAAGTACATTGTCATGTTTGCGGCACAATGCCAGATCCTGTTCGTGCCAGCGGGTGGTCGCATCGTTGATGCGGATCAGCACGCGGGCATCGGGATGATCTGTGAGAAACACATCAAGGGCGGCCCGGGCGGTGTTCTTGCTGTCGGCTACGACAGCATCTTCGAGATCGACGATGACGGCGTCGGCCCCGCTGGTCAGCGCCTTGGGAATGCGGTCGATCCGGCTGGCCGGGACGAACAGGGCGGTTCGCAGTGGCGAGGGCAATGCTGTGCGGATGGTGTCTGACGCGCTAGGGCTCATGATGGCGTGGATGGCTACGGTAGTGATAATCGGCGGTTCATGATGGTGGCACTGTCCGGGCAGTGCCACAGGGGGGCTAGACCGTTATTCTGTCGTGATCGAGCCTGGCATTCAAACCGTTCCTTGCTGGCGCAGTGCCTCGATGGCGGCATCATCGTAGCCCAGGGCGCGCAGGATGTCGCCGGTCTGCTCGCCCAGGGCCGGTATCGGGTCCATGCGTGGCGCAAAGGCAGAGTTGTCACCTGGTGGCAGCAATGCCGGCAGGGCGCCGGCCGGGCTGCCGACCTCGCGCCAGCGGTCACGGGCCTGCAACTGCGGATGGGCCCAGACATCATGCATGTCGTTGACGCGGGCATGGGCAATGCCGGCTGCGGTCAGCCGGTCTTCGACCGTGCCGATATCCATGTCTGCAAAGACGGCCACGATCAGCGTGCGCAGGGCGTCGCGGTTTTCGGTGCGCAGGGCATTGCGGGCAAAGCGTGGATCCTGGGCCAGTGCCGGCTGTTGCAGGACCTGGGCGCAGAAAGAGGCCCATTCGCGTTCGTTTTGCAGGCCGAGCATGATGGTGCTGCCATCGCCGACCGGAAAGGGGCCGTAGGGATAGATGCTGGCATGGGCGGCACCGGCTCGTATTGGCGGGGGCGCACCGTCGAATGCGTAGTACAGCGGATAGCCCATCCATTCGACCATGCTCTCCAGCATCGACACCTCGACGCGGCTGCCGCTCCGGGTGCGCTGGCGCAGCAGCAGGGCATTCAGGATCGCGGTGTAGGCGTACATGCCGGCAGCAATATCGGCAATCGAGCAGCCTGCCTTGGCGGGTTGCTCGGGCGAGCCGGTCACCGACAGGAAACCGCTTTCGCTCTGGATCAGCAGGTCATAGGCTTTCTTGTCCTGGTAGGGGCCGGTTTCGCCATAGCCTGAAATATCGCAGACGATCAGACGGGGATAGCGTTCGTGCAGTTGCTCGAATGACAGCCCCAGGCGTGCCGAGGCCCCGGGTGCCAGGTTCTGCACGAGGACATCGGCGTCTTCCAGCAGGCTGTGCAGGATGTCTTGCGCAGGTGGCTGCTTGAGATCCAGCGTGAGACTTTCCTTTGAGCGGTTGGTCCAGACGAAATGCGAGGCCAGGCCGCGTGTGCGCTCGTCGTAATTGCGGGCGAAGTCACCGCTGCCGGGGCGTTCCACCTTGATCACGCGCGCGCCCATGTCCGCCAATTGGCGGGTGCAGAAGGGGGCGGCAATGGCATGTTCCAGGCTGATGACGGTGATGCCGTCGAGCGGTCGGGGCGACTGACCGGCAGTGGTGTCTGTCCCGGCAGGTGTGGCAGAAGTGTGGCCCGTCATGGCTCAGGCCTCCGGTTGCAGGTCGAATTCGAGGCTGGCCTGGTGTGCCAGCGTACCGCCTTGCTCGGCCCACAGCTCGGCATGACCGGGCTGGGTCAGCCGGCCTGCGGCCCTGAACAGGGCGGGCGCAATCAGCGGACGCAAGCCGCGATAGGAGAAAAAACGGGGCCGGCTGCCGGGGAACTGGCACAGGCAGGTGTCGAGCATCAGCGTGGCGATCAGCGGACCATGCACCACCAGACCCGGATAGCCCTCGCGGTCGGTGCAGTAAGGGTGATCGTAATGGATGCGATGGCCGTTGAACGTCACGGCCGAATAGCGGAACAGCAGGGTCGAATCGGGCCGGATCTCGCGCTGCCACTCGGCCTGAGGAGCCGGCAGGCTGCCTTCGAGCCTGGGCGGTGCGGGGCTGCGATAGACGATGTCCTGTTCCTCTCTGATTGCCAGTTCGCCCCCCTGGCTGTATTCGTGCAGCAGCGTGACGAACAGCAACTGGCCGGTACGGCCGGTCTTTTCCTCGATGGACTGGATCGTCGTGGTGCGCGTGGCGGGCACGCCGGCACGCAGCGGCTTGATGAAGCTGACGCGCCCGCCTGCCCACATCCGGTTGCGGTTGTCTGCAGGGGGCAAAAAACCGCCGCGTGCCGGGTGGCCGTCTTCGCCCAGCGCTGCCGGCTCCACCGGGTCGATGAAAAAAGCCCATTGCCACAGCGGCGGCAGGCTTTGACCTGCGGCGGGGGCCTCGACGCCGAACGTGGCCGCTATACGGCGCACCAGGGCTTCGTCGAGGTTGTCATGGCTGGTCTGCTGGCGGCCCAGCCAGTCCTGAAGCGTGGGGGAATCGGTCATCTGTGTCATCCTTTTATAGGGTCTGCGGGAGGCGCGGCAGGTGCTCGGGCGAAGACGGGTCAGGCAAAAATACGGATATTACCCAGTGTGGGCAGATTCCAGGCCAGACCGATGATTCGCTCTGCAAGCGCTGCATTGGCCTCGGTGCTGCCGGCAGGGTTGCCGTATTGCACCAGGCGTCGCGTCTTGTCTTCCAGTTCCTCGCGCGTGAGGGTGTTGCCGGGGTCGCCCTTGGGCTCGTCGATGCGGGCGTGCAGTGTACGGCCGTCAGTGGTCCGCACTGTGACCTTGCCGATCCAGCGGCGCGGGTAGGCCTCATCGACTTCAGTATCGAACTGCATCGTGACGCGCTCGCGAAACGCTGCCACGTCGGGGTTGCGCAGGGCCTCGCCGTCAAAGCGCAGCAGGTCGGCCTGGCCGAACAGGGCGATCAGCGCCAGCACCGTGCCCATCGAGAACTTGGACTGGTGCACGGTCTGGGGAGCTGTCACGGCGCCCAACACATCGATGGCACCCTGATGTACATGCGCTGTGACCTGTTCGATGTCGGCAGCCTGCAGGCCATGCTCGCGCATCAGCGTGTGCAGCGCATCGGCCGCAGGATGCGTATGGCGGCAGGAGGCATGGTATTTGAACGATGTTTCCAGCAGGGTCCAGCGGCTGCCTAGCCCGTCGATCAGGCGCGTCGGGTCGGCGTCGCTGGACATGCCGGCAGCCAGGCCCTGGCTGCCTTCCAGGATGCGGCTGGCACCGGTCAGGCCGGCCTGGGCCAGCCAGGCCGATTGCAGCCCGCAACTGGCGGCATGTGCCGTATGGAGTTGCTTGGAGTCGGCAGCATCGCGCAGGAACTCCCACAGGCCGGCAGCCTGCGTGCCGGCCGAGCCGAAGGCGTGCAGCATCTGCTCGGCGTCGAGCTTGAGCAGTCGCCCGGTGGTGGCTGCGGCTGCCAGGGTGCCTGCGGTCGCCGTGGTGTGGAAGATCCGGTAATGCGAGCGGCCCAGGAATTCGCCGATGCGGATACCGACCTCATAGCCGGCCACCGCCGCTGTCAGCAGGTCACGTCCGTGGCGCTCGAGCATCTGCGCGGTTGCCAGCGCCGGCGGGAAGACGACGGCCGCAGGGTGGAACACCGAGCCGTTGTGCACGTCATCCTGTTCGACCACATGGGCGGCGGCCGCGTTGACCTGGGCTGCGAAAAAAGGCGAACTGTTGGTTTGCGAGACCAGTACCTCGGCCGGACCGTAGGCCGGCCCCATGACGTCGGTGACACGCTGGATCGCCTGGACGGGCCGCATGCGTGCGCCAGCCAGGATCGAGGCCAGGGTGTCGAGAAACAGCGCCTGGGTGCGCTCGATCACTTCGGGCGGAATGTCTTCATAGCGCAGGCCGGCGGCAAAGCGGGCAAGCTGGCGAGAGTAGTGGGGAGCGTCAGTCATGGGCGTATCCGTTCAGAACGAGCGCGGCAGGCCGAGGATGTGTTCAGCCACGTACGACAGGATGAGGTTGGTCGAGATTGGCGCGACCTGGTAGAGGCGCGTTTCGCGGAATTTGCGTTCGACATCGTATTCGGTGGCAAAACCGAAGCCGCCGTGAAATTGCAGGCAGGCATTGGCGGCTTCCCAGGACGCATCCGCCGCCAGCAGCTTGGCCATGTTGGCCTGTGAGCCGCAGGGCTGGTGGCTGTCGAACAGGCGGCAGGCCTCATAGCGCATCAGGCTGGCGGCTTCGAGGTTGATATGGGCGCGCGCAATCGGGAACTGCACACCCTGGTTCTGTCCGATTGGGCGACCGAACACCACGCGTTCCTTGGCATAGGCGGTGACCTTGTCGATGAACCAGCGGCCATCACCGATGCATTCGGCGGCAATCAGCGCCCGCTCTGCATTGAGGCCGTCCAGGATGTAGCGAAAGCCCATGCCTTCCTCGCCGATCAGGTTTTCGGCGGGAATCTCGAGATTGTCGAAGAACAGCTCGTTGGTCTCGTGGTTGACCATGTTGGGGATCGGCTGCACGGTCATGCCGTGCCCGATGGCCTGATGCAGGTCAACCAGGAAAATGGACATGCCCAGCGATTTGCTCTTGACCTCTTCCAGCGGTGTGGTGCGCGCCAGCAGGATCATCAGGTCGGAATGCTGGATGCGCGAGATCCACACCTTCTGGCCATTGATGACATAGCGGTCGCCCTTGCGTACCGCCGTGGTCTTGATCCGGGTGGTATCCGTGCCGGTGGTGGGCTCGGTCACGCCCATCGACTGCAGACGCAGTTCGCCGCTGGCGATGCGCGGCAGGTAGGTGCGCTTTTGCGCTTCGGAACCATGGCGCAGCAATGTGCCCATGTTGTACATCTGGCCGTGGCAGGCACCGGAGTTGCCACCATTGCGGTTGATTTCTTCCATGATGACCGAGGCTTCCGTCAGGCCCAGTCCGGAGCCGCCGTATTCCTGAGGGATCAGGGCTGCGAGCCAGCCGGCCTCGGTCAGGGCGTTGACGAACGCTTCGGGGTAGCCGCGTTCTTCATCGATCTTGCGGAAATACTCGGGGGGAAACGAGGCACAGAGGTCGCGGATGGCGTCGCGGATATCCTGGTAGGGGTCGGTGGCGTGATGGGACATGGCGGGGTTCCTGCTCCAAGATTGAGTCAACAGTCGATGGCACGACTTTGCCCCAGAGTGGTGCTGTTTGGCTATTGGTGATTCATGAAGGAGGGCTTTGGGAAAGACAAAGCTATGATTGCACTTACCGATCCCTTGACTGGCGCATCCAGAATGCACACACCGACCTCTTTATCCCATAGTCACACTTCATCTGTCCTGATCCAGGGCCATGCCGTCGAGCGACTGGCGGCGTTTGCCTGCGGCGACACCGGCGGCAATCCCGCCGGTGTCGTGCTCTGTGACAGCCTGCCCGATGCGGCGACCATGCAGGCCATTGCCGCCGAAGTAGGCTATTCCGAAACAGTCTTCGCCGCACCTGAAAGCGGTGCGGCAGGCCATGCTGCCTGGCGGGTGCGGTATTTTGCGCCGGAAATCGAAATTCCCTTCTGCGGCCATGCCACCATTGCACTGGGGGCTGCCCTGGCCGCGCGATATGGCGAAAATGTATATGCGCTGCAAATCAATGCGGCACGCATCAGCGTCGAGGCCAGCAAGGAAGACGGACATCTGGTGATTGCGCTGCAGTCTCCGCCGACGCGCAGCGAACCGGCTCCGGCTGAACTGCTGCAGGCGGCACTGGCCCTGTTCGGCTATGAGGCAGCCGACCTCGATCCGCGCCTGCCGCCGGCCGTGGCCGAAGGCGGCGCACGGCACCTGATCCTGGCGCTGGCAGACCGCCGCCGCCTGGCGGACATGCGCTACGATCAGGAGCAGGGGCGGATTCTGATGCAGGCGCATGGCTTTGCCACGATGGCCCTGGTCCATGCGCAGACGCCCACGTTTTTCGATGCCCGCAATCCCTTCGCCGCGGGGGGCGTCTACGAAGATCCGGCAACCGGTGCGGCAGCGGCAGCACTGGCCGGCTACCTGAGGGATATCGGCTGGCCGCACGCTGGTGCCATCGACATTCTGCAGGGAGAGGATATGGGCATGCCGAGCCGCTTGCGTGCGGAAATCACGCCGCAGGCCGGAGCCAGCATTCGCATCTCGGGCACGGTCCGAGCCCTGGATGCCTGATATGTCCCACGAATCTCGCCTTGATCTTGCCTTGCGTACCCTGGTCCAGCAACAGCGCGTGGCGGCGCTGGGCACGCTGGCACCGGATGGAACGCCTTTTGTCTCGATGGTGCCGTATGTCTTGCTGTCGCAGGGACCGGATATGGTGCTGCATGTCAGCGGGCTGGCTGCGCATGCCCGTCATATGCAGACCGATCCGCGCGTGTCGCTGCTGGTGATGCAGCCTGAGGCAGATGGGCAGGGTGTACATGATCTGGGACGCGTCACTCTGCTGGGCAAGGCCCGTTTCCTGGCGACGGATGAGCTCGGTTGCCAGGAATGCCGGGAGGCCTACCTGAACCGCTTTCCCGAGGCCGAAATGATGACGCAACTGGCGGATTTCTGCTTTGTGGCAGTGCGCCTGCGCGAGGCGAGGCAAGTGGCCGGGTTCGGTGCTGCTCGCAGCCTGGATGCGGAACAGTTGTCACGCTGCCTGGGTCGCAACGCGCCGCTCAGCGAATGATGCGCTGCTGGCGCAGGGCTTGGCGTTGCGCTTCATCCAGGCCGAGCCGTTCCGCCAGGATTTCATCCGTATGCTCGCCGAGCAGGGGCGGCGCGCGCCGGTAGCCTGCGGGCGTGGCCGACAGGCGCAGCGGACTGGCGATGGTGGGGATGCCACCGGCCACGGGGTGAGGCAGCGTCTGGTGCAACTGGCGGGCCTGTACCTGTGGGTCGGCAAAGACATCGGCCAGCGTATTGATTGGCCCGCAGGGCACGGCCCGAGCTTCGAGCGCGGTGATCCAGTCCGCCGTACTGCGCTCGACTGTCAGGCGACGCAGCAGCGGGATCAGTTCTGTGCGGTGGCTGACACGCGCCCGGTTGGTGGCAAAGCGCGTATCTTCTGCCAGCGCGGGCTGGCCGGCTTCGGCGCAGAAGCGGGCGAACTGCCCGTCGTTGCCGATGGCCAGGATCATGTAGCCATCGGCGGTCGGAAACTCCTGGTAGGGAACGATGTTCGGGTGGGCGTTGCCCAGCCGTTGCGGATTGTGGCCGGTGGTCAGATAGTTCATGGCCTGATTGGCCAGGCTGGCGACCTGCACGTCGAGCAGTGCCATGTCGATATGCTGGCCTTCGCCGCTGCGCTCGCGCCAGGCCAGCGCAGCCAGGATGGCGTTGGAGGCATACAGGCCGGTCAGGATATCGGTCAGGGCTACACCGGCTTTCATGGGGCCGCCGCCGGGTTCGCCGTCCGGTCGCCCCGTCAGGCTCATCAGACCGCCCATGGCCTGGATCATGAAATCGTAGCCTGCGCGCATGGCATAGGGGCCGTCCTGGCCAAAGCCGGTGATCGAGCAGTAGACCAGGCGCGGATTGAGCGCTTTCAGGCTTGCATAGTCCAGACCGTAGCGGGCCAGGCCGCCCACCTTGAAATTCTCGATCAGGACGTCGGACTCTGCCGCCAGCCGACGTATCAGCGCCTGTCCCTGAGGGCTGGCCAGGTCGATGGCCAGCGAGCGCTTGTTGCGGTTGGCGCAGAGATAGTAGGCCGAGATGTCGGTGTCCCGGCCTTCGGTATCCTGCAGCCAGGGGGGACCCCAGCCGCGCGTGTCGTCGCCGCCTTCGGGACGCTCGACCTTGATGACGTCGGCACCCATGTCCGCCAGCAACTGGCTGGCCCAGGGGCCGGCCAGGATGCGTGACAGGTCGAGCACGCGCAGGTACCCGAGCGCGCCGGGCAGTATGGGGGCCGGTGCCTGCTGCTGCTGCTGCTGCTGCGACTGGTCTGTCTGTGATGTCATGCCGGACTCCTTGCCATACCGTGCTGGTGGCTTCAGTTGGCGAAAGCGGCGATGCCGGTGATGGCCCGGCCCAGGATCAGCGCGTGGATGTCGTGCGTGCCCTCATAGGTGTTGACGGCTTCCAGGTTGACCAGATGGCGGGCTACCGGGAATTCGTCGCTGATGCCGTTGCCGCCCAGCATGTCACGGGCGGTGCGGGCAATGTCGAGGGCCTTGCCGCAACTGTTGCGCTTCATGAGGGAGGTGATCTCCACGGCGGCAGTGCCTTCGTCTTTCATGCGTCCCAGCCGCAGGCAGCCCTGCAGGCCCAGCGTGATCTCGGTCTGCATGTCGGCCAGTTTTTTCTGGATCAACTGATTGGCGGCGAGTGGACGGCCAAACTGTTTGCGATCCAGCACATACTGGCGCGACGTGTGCCAGCAATCCTCGGCGGCTCCCAGCGCACCCCAGGCGATGCCGTAGCGGGCAGCGTTCAGGCAGGTGAAAGGGCCGCGCAGGCCCCGGATATCGGGAAAGGCATTTTCTTCGGGAACAAAGACATCGTCCATGACGATTTCGCCGGTGATCGAGGCTCGCAGGGAGACCTTGCCGTGGATGGCGGGTGCGCTCAGGCCCTGCCAGCCTTTTTCCAGGATGAAGCCACGAATCTCATTGGCCTCGTCCTTGGCCCAGACCACGAATACGTCGGCGATGGGGGCATTGGTGATCCACATTTTGGCACCGCTCAGCCGCCAGCCACCCTCGGTCTTGCGGGCCCGCGTGATCATGCTGCCAGGGTCCGAACCATGATCGGGTTCGGTCAGGCCGAAGCAGCCTATCCATTCGCCGCGCGCCAGCTTCGGCAGGTATTTTTGCCGTTGCGCCTCGGTACCGAACTCGAAGATGGGCAGCATCACCAGTGAGGATTGCACACTCATCATCGAACGGTAGCCGGAATCGACCCGTTCGACTTCCCGGGCCACCAGACCGTAGCAGACATAGTTCAGGCCGGCCCCCCCGTAGGCTTCGGGCAGGGTCGCCCCCAACAGGCCCAGCTCTCCCATTTCCCGGAAAATGGCCGGATCGGTGTGTTCATGGCGGAAGGCCTCCTGCACGCGCGGTGCCAGCCCCCCCTGGCAATAGTCGCGAGCCGCATCGCGGACCTGGCGTTCGTCATCGATCAACTGGCTGTCGAGCAGCAGCGGATCGGACCAGTCGAATCTGGCACGGCCATTCCCAGGATGCGTCATGACGATCTCCCCTCTGTTTTGGATTGAGAAAAACGCATTCTAGGTATTCGCATGACTGGATTCAAATGATAAATTTGCGTGTATATGTGCGTAAATATCACTCCGTAATTTTGTTGAAGGATCGTCGCCATGCGCAGGAAAATACCCAGCACCTCGGCCCTGATGGCGTTCGAGGCTGCCGCGCGCCACCAGAGTTTTACCCGCGCTGCGCAGGAACTGTCACTGACGCAAAGCGCGATCTGCAGGCAGATCATCGCGCTGGAAGAATCCCTGGGGGTGGCGCTGTTCCGGCGGACCCGGCGCGGCGTCTTGCTGACCGAGGCCGGGGCAGGCTACAGTCGGCGCATCGCGGCCCGCCTGGACGCCATTGCGCATGACACGCTGGCCGTCATGGCGCAGCAGGGCGCGGGCTCTACGCTGGAGCTGGCGGTGGTGCCGACGTTTGCGACGCGCTGGCTGCTGCCCAGGCTGGGGGACTTCCAGTATCGCCATCCGGGTGTAACGGTCAATATGCGTACGCAGACCCGGCCTTTTCTGTTCGGCCAGACCGAGTTCGATGCCGCCATCTATTGCGGTGACGGTGGCTGGCCCGGCACGCAGGCGCGTTTCCTGATGCCCGAGCAGCCGGTGCCGGTCTGCAGTCCGGCGTTGCCGGGTGCCCGGGCCGGCATGACACCCGAGGCAATCGCCGGCCTGCCTTTGCTGCAGCAATCGACCCGGCCACACGCCTGGCGGCAATGGTTCGAGGCGATGGAGGTGCCCCAGGCGCATGGCATGCAGGGCATGCGCCTGGAACTGTTCTCGATGCTGGCGCAGGCCGCCGGCCAGGGGCTGGGTGTGGCCCTGATTCCGCCTTTCATGCTGGCGCGCGAACTGGCGGCGGGCGAGTTGATGGTGCTGTGCGACCGTTCCTACGAGAGTGGCCGTGCCTATTACCTGATTGCACCTGAAGAGCGGGCGGGCCAGCCGGCGCTGGCCGTGTTCAGCGATTGGCTGGCGCAACAGGCGCAGCAGGGAGCCGGCTAGCCGGCAGCGGCTCAGCGGCGTACCGGGTTGCGCCCCGCCACGGCAAAGGTAAAGGCCAGATAGGCTGCCAGCGTGGCGGTGGTGTCGCGTACGTCCAGCATGGGGTTGACTTCGGTAATGGCCATGGCGGCGCAGTGCGGTGCCAGCAGCTCGACCATTTCCAGCGCCTGGTCCGAGCTGATCCCGCCCGGCTCGTGCGCTCCGCAGCCGGGGGCATGGGCCGGATCGATGGCGTCGATGTCGAACGACAGGAACAGGTGGTCGGCACCGGCAACGTGCTCGAGTGCCCGTTGCACGGTGGCTGCGGCACCGAGCCGGATCGCTTCGCGTGCCGAAATGTGTGCCAGACCATGCTCATGCTTGAAGCGGCCCGACGCCGGGAAATTGAAGTGGCGTTCGCACAACTGGATGCAGTCGGCGTAGTCGACGCGTGCCATTTCGAGCGAGCGGCGCATGCCGCTGGACTGGCTGTAGCGACCCTGCTTGGCGCTTTCATCCATCAGGTCGAGGTGGGCGTCGAAATGGATGATGCCGATCCGGCCGGGCAGGGCGTCGTGCACGCCGCGTGCAACGGGAAACAGCAGGCTGTCGTCGCCGCCGATGACGATCGGGCTGCGGCCGCGTTGCAGCGAGGCACCGACTGCATCGCTGATGGTGCGGAATGTGGCCTCAGTATCCTTGGGCAGGACAGGCAGGTCGCCAAGGTCGCGCAGCAGGTCGTTGCCCACGGTGTGGATGGTGTCATCCTCGAGCTGGTAGATCTGGCCGTCCTGGATGCGCATGTTGATCCAGCGGATGGCTTCGCGGACCTTTTGGGGGGCGTAGCGCGAGCCGGGCCAGCCCAGCGTGGATTCACTGTCGAAAGGGGCTCCCAGCAGGTCGCTGCCGCGCAGGGTGGAATCGGTATCGGTATGGCTCATGGCGATGGTTTCCGGAATCGATAGGTAAAAAAGGGAAGAGCCTGGCCGGATCCGGCAGGGCAGCAATCAGTCGTGCATGCCGGATCGCGGTGGCGCTCAACTGCGCGGCTGCAGATAGGCTGCCCAGCGTCGTTCGAGCAGGCGGAACAGGCCGACCAGGCACAGTGTTAGCAGCAGGTAGAGGCCGGCAGCGGTGACATAGGGTTCGAACTGGATGTATTCGTTGAGCGTGATGTTGCGTGCCACGCCGGTGATTTCCATCAGCGTGACGGTGCTGGCCAGCGAGGTGGCGTGGAGCATCATGATGACCTCGTTACCGTACAGGCCGAGTGAACGGGTCAGCATGGCGGGCAGCAGGATGCGCCGGAACTGGGTCCAGGGCGACATGCCGTAGGCACGCATGGCTTCGATCTCGCCGGCCGGCAGGTGACGCAGGCTGCCGGCGAAAATCTCGGTAGTGTAGGCCGCCGTGTTGAGCACGAAGGCCAGCAGCACGCAGAACAGCGGACTGGAGAGCCAGGGCCAGAAGATGCTTTCGCGGATCAGGTCGAACTGGGCCAGCCCGTAATAGATCAGGAACAGCTGGATCAGCAGCGGGGTACCCCGGAACAGCGTGGTGTAGAGCAGCACGGCACCATTGGCCAGGCGGTTGTCCGAGTTGCGGACCAGGGCCAGGCCGATGGCTAGCACGAAACCCAGCGACAGCGAGACGACGGTCAGGTAGAGCGTCAGTTCCAGCCCTTGCAGGTAACGCCCGAAGTTGGCCTCGATAATGTCCCAGTTCATGACTTGGCTCCCCGTGCATGCAGGGCATAACGACGGCGCAGGCGGTGCAGCAGCAGCAGTGAAATCACCGTGAGGGCGAGGTAAAAGCCTGCTGCCACGAGATAGAAAGTGAAGGGCTGGCGGGTCGCCTCGGCCGCACCCTTGGCACGGAACATGACATCCTGCAGGCCGATCAGCGACACCAGCGCGGTGGCCTTGGCCAGCACCAGCCAATTGTTGGTGAAGCCGGGCAGCGCCAGCCGGATCATCTGGGGCAGCACGATGCGCCGGAAGATGTGTAGCCGGCGCATGCCATAGGCATGCGCGGCCTCGATCTGGTCTCGCGGGATATTGATCAGTGCGGTACGGAATGTTTCGGTCATGTAGGCACCGAAGATCAACCCCAGCGTGACCGTGCCTGCCATGAACGGCCCCAGTTCCAGCATGTAGTCGATGCCGGCTTCTTCCAGCCAGAGGTTGACCAGTGCCGGAAAGCTGTAGAACACCAGCAGCATCAGGACCAGGTCGGGGATGCCGCGGATCACCGTGGTGTAGCTGCCGGCCAGCAAGCGAGCCGTGCGGCTACCCGACAGCTTGGCCCAGGCACACAGCAGGCCGATGGCAATGGACAGCAGCAGGGCGCTGGCGGCCAGCGCCAGCGTGACCCGTCCGGCGGCCAACACGGTGAGGATGTAGTCGAACGTCATGGCAGCGGTAGCACAGCTCAGTCGGCGCTGAAATATTTGGCGTCGAGCGCGTCGAGCTTGCCGTTGGCGCGCAGACGCGCCAGCCCTTCGTTGATGCTCGCCAGCAGCTCGGTGCTGCGCTTGTTCAGGGCAATGGCGACGCCTTCGCCGAACTCGGGCGCATCCTGTCCGCTCAGGCGCGGACCGACCAGCGCATAGCCTTCACCCTGGGGCGTCTTGAGAAAGCTGTGGATGATCTGGGCTTCGTAGCTCATGTGCAGGTCGGCACGTCCGCCGGTCAGTTCGAGATAGGCGGCGCTGCCGGCGTCATAGCGCTTGATGGTGGCTTCGGGGTGGTACTTGGTGACGTAGGCGTCCATCGGCGTACCGGTCTGCACGGCCACGACCTTGCCCTTGAGGCCGTCGGGGCCGAAATCGTATTGCTCACCCTGGTGCCCTACGAAGCGGAACACCGGGTGCGAGTAGATATCGCTGAAGGCCATGATGCGGCGGCGGGCGTCGGTAACGGTGAGCTGCGAGATCAGGGCATCGTACTTGCGGCTGACCAGGCCCGGGATCATGCCGTCCCAGGCGGCATTGATGATATTGCAGTCGAGCTGCATTTCATCGCAGATGGCCTGCATCAGTTCGACGTCATAGCCGACCAGCTTGCCCTGGGCATCGATCGATTCGAACGGCGGGAAGGTGGCATCGGTAGCGATCGTGATCGGGTTCTGTGCGACTGCAGTCGTACCGAACAGCAGGGCGGACAGCGCGAGGCTGGCGAGCAGGTTTTTTTTCATGATGGGTCCTTGAGAGTCGTTGTGCGTGCAAAACAGGATAGAAAGGTCACTTGAGGCGGCCGGACAGGAACTGCTGCAGCCGGGGGCTCTGAGGATTGTCGAACAGATCGGCCGGCGCTCCCTGCTCCTCGATGCGTCCCTGGTGGAGGAACAGCACCTGGCTCGAGAGGTTGCGGGCAAAGCCCATTTCGTGGGTGACCACGATCATGGTGCGGCCCTCCTGGGCCAGCGCCTGCATGACCTTCAGCACTTCGCCGACCAGTTCGGGGTCGAGTGCCGAGGTCGGCTCGTCGAACAGCATGACCTGGGGATCCATGCTGAGTGCACGGGCGATGGCCACGCGCTGCTGCTGGCCTCCGGACAGGTGGCCGGGATAGCGGGCATGGAATTCGGCACCCAGGCCTACCTTTTCGAGGTTGCTGCGACCACGCGCCAGTGCCTCGTCACGACTCAGTCCGAGGACGTGCATGGGGGCTTCGATCACGTTCTGCAGCACACTCATGTGCGACCACAGGCAGAAATTCTGGAACACCATTGACAACTGTGCCCTCAGGCGACGCAACTGGGCCGGGTCGGCGGCCTGCAAGGCCCCATGCCGGTCGGCCACGGTGCGCAGTGTTTCGCCGTTGAGTTCGACGGTGCCCTGGCATGGTTTTTCGAGAAAATTGATACAACGCAGCAACGTGCTTTTGCCGGAGCCGCTGGAGCCTATGATGCTGATCACGTCGCCGCGACGGGCCTCCAGGCCAACGCCCTTGAGGACTTCATGATCGCCGTAGCGCTTGTGCAGGTCGGTGACCTTGAGTGTATGCATGGCTAAGCCTTTCAGACCGGGGGGGGCACGATGACCCAGAGTGCGGTGCAGGTCTCGGTGGCGGAAGGGTTCTTCCAGGTGTGCGGAATGCTGGGCGGAAAGGTCAGGGTGTCGCCGGGTTGCATGATGTACACCTGGTCGCCCACCGTGACCGACAGCGAACCGGTCTGCACATGGACCATGTCGGAGCGCGCATCCAGTGTGTAAGGCTCGTCGCCGGAGCCGCCACCGGGTTCGATGATGGAAAAGATCGCCAGCATGTGCTCGTTGCCGGCCCCGCCGATCAGGTATTCGCGCATGCGAGACCCCCCCAGGTTGATGGGCGGGCGCTGGTCTGCCGGCACGAATTTGGTGACGGGGGGCTCGAACAACTGGCCAGGACGGACATCGAGCACATCGCAGATCTTGAGCAGGGTCGAGACCGATGCGTTGACCACGTCGCGCTCGAAGCGGCTGATGAAAGACTTGCTGACGCCGACGCGGTCGGCCACTTCCTGGATCGAGAGCCCTTTGGCCAGGCGTGCCTGGCGCAGGCGAGCGCCGACGTCGATCGTGGTGTCACCGATCGATGCTGTGTGCGCGTGTGTTGCCTGCTGCGCAACTTTCTGGCCAATTTCCATAATGGTTTCCATTGCCTTGTGTTGCCTGTGAGTCAATATTTTATGGCTATTTCTGTCGTTCAAGAGGTTGGTTCAAACCCTTAAATTTAATTATTCATTTATTTTCAATTGGTTATTGTTCTTGTGGATTTTGATGTAAGTTTCGAGAGGATTATTTGTTGCCTTATAAGCACCTTTTTGCACCATCCAAGTGCATGTTCGGCACCATGATAGTGACGAATGTGTGTACCCCAGGGCAACATGGGCCAACGGATCCAGGAAAAGGCCGTGGCTGGCATGGGCAGTCGTGCCGCAGCACAGTCCCGGCGCGTTAAAATCGCGATCTTTTGCCGGACACCTTCCTTCTCATGAGCGCTCCCGACACCCATTCGTCCACTCAGCCTACCCATGACCTGGTCTACGGGCTGGATGACAAGCCGCGTCCCTGGATTTCCTTTCTTGCCGCCTTCCAGCACCTGCTGGCGATCATTGTGCCGATCGTGACGCCGGGCCTGCTGATCTGCCAGGCACTGGGCGTGTCTGCGCGCGACACCAACCTGATCGTGTCGATGTCCCTGGTGGTATCCGGTATTGCCACCTTCGTGCAATGCCGTCGCTTCGGGCCGTTCGGGGCCGGGTTGCTGATCGTGCAGGGCACCAGCTTCAATTTCGTCGGGCCGCTGATCGCTGGGGGGGCCCTGATGGTCAAGCAGGGCACGCCGGTCGAGGCTGTGATGGCGGCGATCTTCGGCGTGGTGATTGCCGGTTCTTTCATCGAGATGGGCGTGTCGCGCATCCTGCCGTTCGTCAAGCGGCTGATCACGCCGCTGGTCACTGGCATCGTGGTGCTGCTGATCGGCCTGACGCTGATCAAGGTCGGCCTGATCAGCATGGGTGGTGGCTACGGTGCCATGGGCAACGGCACCTTTGCCAATGGCGAGAACCTGTTGCTGTCGTGCTCGGTGCTGGCCATCATCATCGTGCTCAACCGCATTCCGGTGGTCTGGGTGCGCAGCGCGGCCATCGTGATTGCCCTGATCGTCGGTTATCTGGTGGCGGGCTGGCTGGGGCGGCTGGACTTCAGCGGCATGCACGAGGCCGCCGTGTTCCAGGCTCCCGTGCCGCTGCATTTCGGGCTGGGCTTTTCCTGGTCGCTGTTCGTGCCGATGATCGTGATCTACCTGGTGACCTCGCTCGAGGCCATCGGTGACGTCACTGCCACCAGCAAGATCTCGCGCCAGCCGGTCGAAGGGCCGGTCTGGATGCAGCGCATCAAGGGCGGCGTGCTGGTCAATGGTGCCAATTCGTTTCTGGCGGGTATTTTCAATACCTTCCCGAGTTCGGTGTTTGCACAGAATAACGGCGTGATTCAGCTGACCGGCATCGCCAGTCGCCATGTGGGCCTGTGGATCGCCGCCATGCTGGTGCTGATGGGGCTTTTCCCCTCGGTGGCCGGTGTGTTGCAGGCCGTGCCCGAGCCCGTGCTGGGAGGTGCCGTGATGGTGATGTTCGGTGCCGTGGCCGCCTCGGGCATCAATATCCTGGCAGGCACCACGCTGGATCGCCGCGCATTGCTGATCATCGCCGTGTCGCTTGGCCTGGGCCTGGGCGTTTCCGAGGTGCCGGACTTCCTGGCGCATGTGCCGGACGGTCTGCGCAACGTGCTGGGTTCAGGGGTGGCGACTGGCGGCATCTGCGCCTTGCTGATGAATTGGTTCCTGCCGGAACAGCCTGTGCAGTCAGCGACATCTGCATAAGTGGTTGCGAGGTTTCAGGCCAGGATCTGCGGTCTGTTTGTAGGGTGTGCGCAGAAAGAGCACAGTTTGCATCCTGTCCTTCATGTTGTTTTGTAGTATCAGTATTGATATCATAAAACACATGAAGGATACCGTATGACTGCGGGTAGTCACGTTATTTTTAAAACGCCCTGGCCGGGAGATCCTCGTATCAATTTGCAGCGGCAGGGAAACAAGGCCAAGTCATATCAAATCAGGCAAATACTCGAAGCGATTGACAGGTTCGATGCCGTTCGGGAGATGTCCAAGTGAGCAATGCCAATACCTATACGTATCGTATAACCTGGTCACCAGATGATGGCGAACATGTTGGACTATGTGCCGAGTTTCCTTCCCTCTCCTGGCTGGATCCAGATCCGGGGCGTGCATTGAGTGGCATTATGTCACTGGTGATGGAAGTTGTGGCTGAGATGGAGCAAAACGGAGAGGTTGTTCCCGAGGCGTTTTCTGAAAAGCGCTACAGTGGCAATATTCCTGCACGGGTCACGCCCATGGTGCATCGCAAACTGGCCATCGAGGCTGCAGAAAAAGGCATCAGCATGAACCGCCTGGTGGCGGCCAAGCTGGCACTGTAGCTTTCTCAGACCCGATGGATGCGCTCCGCATCCTCGAAGCGGTCGATGCCGCGCAGCGGGCGGTTGCGCCACATCATGCCGCCTGCGATCAGCAGCGTGCAGCAACCGCCCAGCACCGCGGCAGGGACCGCGCCGAAAGCGCTGGCCGATGTGCCGGCGCGGAACTCGCCCAGCTCGTTGGATGAGCTGATGAACAGCATGTTGACGGCGTTGACCCGTCCGCGCAGGTGGTCCGGCGTAGAGTATTGGACCAGGGCGCTGCGTACATAGACGCTGATCATGTCGCCGGCACCGGCCACCATCAATGCGACAAACGACAGCCAGAATGATGTCGAGAAGGCGAATACCAGGTTGGCGCAGCCGAACAGGAAAATCGCGGCGAACAGCGTGACGCCGACGCGTCGGTTGAAGGGGCGGGCAGAGAGGTACATGCCCGTGAGGATTTCGCCGACCGCCATGGCGCTGCGCAGCAGACCCAGTCCGGCAGGGCCGACATGCAGGATATCCTGTGCATAGATCGGCAGCAGTGCTATCACACCGCCCAGCAACACGGCAAACAGGTCCAGGCTAATGGCACCCAGGATCACGGGGTGCGACCAGATGAAGCGAATGCCTTCGTTGAAGCGGCGCCACATGCCAGGACGGGCTTCGCCTTCCGGGTATTGTTCGATTTCCTGGGGATGCAGGATCGGCACCTGTCGCAGCAGCACAATGCCGGCAATGAAACAGACCAGGCAGACCAGATAGGCCACCGAGCCGCCAAAGGCATACAAGGCACCGCCGGCCACCGGCCCACCGATGGTGGCTGCCTTCATCAGCATGCTGTTGGTGGCCAGACTCTGTGCCAGCCGCTCGCGCGGCACGATCTGCGGCAGCAGGCTCTGCAGCGCAGGTCCCATGAAGGCGCGGGCACAGCCGAACAGTACCAGCGCCGCATAGATGCCGCCGGACGGGTGGGCATTGCTGTAGGACAACCAGGCCAGCCAGCCGCTGCAGATGGCGGAAAGCACCCAACTGGCCGCCAGAATGGTCTTGCGGTTGAAGCGGTCGATCAGATCGCCTGCCGGGGCCAGCAGGAACAGCATGGGGACAAATTGCGCCAAGCCGGCATAGGCCAGCGACATCGGATCACGCGTGATGTCGTAGACCTGCCAGGCCACGACCACGGCCTGTATCTGCATGGCGAATACAGCAGCGAGTCGGGCGACCAGGAAAGCGGCAAAGCCCGGCACTCGGTAGATGGGGATGCTCAAGGCAACTCGCAGGGTAGGAAACCGAAGCGCAACACGATAGCGGCAATGGGTGGCGCTTTCAAGATCGAATCTATTTTTCCTATTGATATAGAGTTGTGCTGGCACAAGATTTGTAATGATTTAATTTCCAAATGGAAATTATTATTCTAGAATATAGGTATATTTAATTATTTTTAATTTCCTTATGGAAGTCAAAAGTGAGATATGCTATCAATAGCCTCGATCGATGAACCCAGTCCCCTGGAAAATGCGCTGTCGCATCTGCAGTGCATCCTCGTGGCGCGGCGTGCGCGCTACACCCCTGAGGCTGTGAATTGGGCTCAATACGACATTCTCGAACTGTTGCGTCTGCAGGGGGCCATGACACCCTCTCTGCTTGGGGCACGACTGGGCGTGGCACGCACCGGTATTTCCAAGTCGCTGCGTGTGCTCAAGGATCTGGGGCTGGTCGAACAGGCGCAAGGCGAGGATGACCGTCGTGAACAGCTGACGCTGCTGGCTCCACGCGGTCGTGATTTCCTGATGAGAGCGGCCACGGGCCGGCATGACGCTGCGCTGCGCGTCATGGCAGCGCTGTCGCCTGGTGAGCAGGCGATCTTCACTGAACTGTGTGAAAAAGCCAGTGCTGCATTGCAGATCAGCGAACAGGCAGACGAACGGGAACCGGCATGAACCCGCGTGCCGGCGCTTATCGGGATATCGAGATCGTGGGGGCTCGCAGCAATAATCTGCGCGACGTCAGCCTGAAGATTCCCAAGCATCGCATTACCGTATTTACCGGTGTGTCAGGCTCGGGCAAGTCCTCGCTGGTCTTTGATACCATCGCTGCCGAGTCGCAGCGTCTGCTCAACGAGCATCACAGCGCCTTTGTCCGGCATCGCCTGCCGCATTACGGGCAACCGCAGGCCGATGCCCTGCACAACCTGCCGGCTTCCATCATCGTGGATCAGAAGCCGCTGGGCGGCAATGCCCGTTCGACAGTGGGTACGGCCACCGATATTTCGCCATTGCTGCGGCTGTTGTTTGCCCGTGCGGGCCAGCCTTTCGTGGGCTATGCCAATGTGTTTTCCTTTAACCATCCACAGGGGATGTGTCCGGCCTGCCAGGGACTGGGCGTGGTGGATCGACTCGACCTTGAAAGACTGATAGACCGCAGCCTGTCGCTGAACCAGGGGGCCATCCGGTTTCCGACCTTTGCGCCCGGTACGTATCGATGGAAGCGCTATGTCTGCGCGGGGCTCTTCGATTGCGACAAACCACTGGCGGATTTCAGTCCCGAGCATTGGAACATACTGCTGCATGCCGACGACCTGCCGGTACCCACACCTTTGCCTGAATGGCCTGCAACGGCCCGCTTCCAGGGAATCGTGCCGCGTTTCAGGCGGGCCTATCTCGACCATGAACCCAGCCGCCTGACCCAGGCAGAACGCGAAGGCCTTGCACAGGTGATTACTCGCCAGTCCTGTTCTGATTGTGGTGGTGCACGGCTCAATCCGACCATCCTGTCCTGTCGGATCGTCGGCAAGTCCATCGCGGATTGTGCGGCCATGGATATAGCCGATCTGTTGTCATTCATGCGCAGTCTGCAGATTGCGCCGGTGGCGACTGTGGCTGCGGCCATCATCGAACGCCTGTCGCAGATGGTGGCCATCGGCCTGGACTATCTCAGTCTGGGGCGTGATACCACCAGTCTGTCCGGCGGCGAGTCGCAGCGCGTCAAGATGGTACGCCATCTGGGCAGCAGCCTCTCCGATATTGCCTATATCTTCGACGAGCCCAGCGTGGGCCTGCATCCCAGGGATGTTCACCAGCTCAATGCATTGCTGCGCGGCTTGCGTGACCACGGCAATACCGTGCTGGTGGTCGAGCACGATCCTGATGTGATCGCGGTTGCCGATCATGTGGTGGACATGGGGCCGGGCGCTGGCACGGAGGGCGGCGATGTGGTCTATCAGGGCGACTGCGCCGGGCTGCGCCAGGCCGATACCCTGACGGGTCGTTGCCTGCGTCGACCTGTCCCCGCCAGTCGCATACCTCGCGGGGCAACGCGCTGGTTGCCACTGAACCATCTTTCCCTGCACAGTCTGCATGATGTCAGTGTTGCCATTCCCGCAGGCGTGCTGACTGTGGTGGCCGGTGTGGCGGGATCGGGTAAAAGCACCCTGGTGAATCGCCTGCTGCCACGCCATTACCCTGAGGCCATCCTGATCGACCAGCATGGGCTCGGTGGTACGCGGCGAGCTTCGGTCGCCAGCTACATCGGTGTACTCGATGTCATCCGTGCAGGTTTTTCCAGGGCCTGTGGGCAGCCGGCCAGTCTCTTCAGCAGCAACGCCCAGGGGGCTTGCCCGGATTGCAAGGGCCTGGGCCTTGTCCAGACCGACCTGGCATTCATGGACAGCGTGGAAACGCCTTGCGAAGCCTGCGATGGTACGGGTTTCAATCCGGCGGCGCGCGCTGCCACCTGGCTGGGGTGCAACATTGCCGAGGTGCTGTCATTCTCCGTGGCCCGGGCCTTGCAGCACTTCGCCGCACAGCAGGCCGGTGCGGTGGGCGTGGACATCTGCACGCTGCTGAGGCGTTTGCTCACGACAGGGCTGGGGTATCCCATGCTCGGGCAACGCCTGAGCACTTTATCCGGTGGCGAGCGCCAGCGGCTCAAGCTGGCTTCCCGGCTGGCCGAAGCGGGAACGCTGTATGTATTCGATGAACCCACCTCTGGCCTGCATATGGCTGATGTCGAGCGGCTACTGGATATTTTCGATACGCTGACAGCTCAGGGCAGCACGGTCGTGGTGATCGAGCACAACCTCGATGTCATGGCTCACGCCGACTGGCTGATTGAAATGGGACCGGGGGCTGGCCGGCAAGGTGGACAGGTCATTTTCGAAGGCACGCCGCAGATGATGGTCGAGGCACCGCGATCAGTCACGGGGCCTTTCCTGCGGCGGCATATGGATGGGTGGAAGCCTGCATCCTGAGGCCTCAGAAGTTGTATTTGAAGTTCAGCGAAACTTCGCTCTGCCGGTATCCGTAGTAGAGCAGGTTGCTGCGGTTGATGACACGCTTGAATCGGATTTCCGGATAAAAACCGCCGATCGTCCAACGCGGCGCACCGACTGCGGCAATCAGCATTTTCTGGGTATCGTGGCGCGGCGAGTCCGACAGGAAAGTCGTCGCATCGTAGCGGCTGTCCCGGTAGATGACCATCGCGTTGACGTAGATACCGCTTTCGAACAGTTTGAAGGCACTGATCCGCACGGCCTGTTCACGGCTGCTGGAGGCATCCCAGTCGTATTTGCGACGGGTCCAGTCCATGCCGGCATAGACCGACGCCAGCGGTGAGAAATTGTGGCTGATGCCAAAGCCGCCGGTGGCCAGGGTGTAATCGGCAAAATACTGTTTTTCGGTATCCGAATAATGATAGCGCTTGGTGCTGCCCTGGGCATGCAGGGACCAGCGTGGGCCGAGATCGCGCGTCAGGCTCAGGTCCAGCCCCGGCGCGGTGTAGTTGGTATGACCATCCCGATAGTAGTGTTCGAAAGTGGGGGACAGGGTGAACTCGGTAGCTGCATTCTTGAAGTTGTAGCCAGCCTGCAGCAGGGTCGTATTGTCGCTGTTGTCCTGCAGATAGACGTTCTGGTGATCCTTGCTGTCGTATTGGGCACCGTAGGCCAGTGCGCGCAGCAGCAGGTTGTGGTGCCCCGCGAGCGGCACGCTGCGTTGCAGCGTGGCCTGATAGCCGGTGAAGAAAGAACCGATGGGCTTGGGCAGCGCTTCTGTCACGAAGCAGATGTCCAGTATGCCGGCAATGCACTGCTCGGCACCGTTGCCTTGGTTGATATTGTTGTTGTAGCCACGCCCGATGCTGAATGAACCGTGCCAGCGGCTGCGTTGTGCGATGGCGTCGAGATTGCCGCGGATGACCTGCCGGGTCGTGTCCGGGATGTCACCTTGCGCCGCCTGATCGAATTGCCGGGTGGCCTCCCGGTTCTGGTAGTCCTCGGCGTAGGCGCGTGCCAGTTCTAGCTGGATGCGGACGTCACCGGGTGCGGCCTGTTCGGCAGCTTCCAGTCTGTCCAGCGCCGTGCCGATATCGCCTCGCGCCCGCGCTACCAGACCCTCGGCCAGCAGCACCAGCGCGGGCTGGTGACCGGCCAGCAGCCGATATTTGGAGAGAAACTCCTCGACCTTGTGCCATTGCTGGAAATTGATGGCGTAGTAGATCCCCAGCGCCAGTTCATCCGCGCTTTCTCCCACGCGGTATTCCTGCCCCTCGATGACGATGCGCCGTCCTTCAGCTGATGGCGTATCCGGCAGCCAGCTGCCGCGTTGTTCACGCTCCATGCGCTGGCGGGTGGCATCCAGCAGGAAACGGGTATCGTCATCGTCGGCCTGGACTGCAGGCGGCAGCGCCAGCAACAGGAAGCAGGTCAGCAGGAGCGGGTGCAGCGGAAGTTTCATGATCTGCCATCGGGTAGGGCGAACGGGAATGGTGCGAATCGGTGAGGGAGCCGGAGCGGGCGGAATCAGCGATTGATGCCGCCCGGCATGCAGGACAGGTTACGTGTCCTGCATGCGGCCTGGCTTCAGCCTGGATTACTGCTTGCGGCCGCCGAAGGCGACGTCGTCACGCCGGTCGGTGGTGCCTCGCGTCGTGTAACCGGCCAGGGCTGCGGCACCTGCGCCGTAGAACTGGCCCTTGATCTCATTGCCCTTGGCGAAAGTGCCCGTCGAATTGGTAATGACTGTGCCTGTAAAACTGATCTGATCCGTACCCCGAGCCAGACTCCCGGTCAGGCTACCCTGCGCTCCCGATCCAAACGCTGCCGTCAACACGCCGGTATAGAAATCATTCTGTCCGGGCGTGTGCTGGTTGACGCCAAGTACGTTGTAGCTGGCAGTCGCCAGCCCGGCGGTATTGCCGGTCTGGTTTTCACCGACGTACCACACAGTATGGTCCGCGCTGTTCAGGTTCAGGTTGGTATCGGACCCGGTGCTGGGATTGCCGGCACGCGGTGCCCATTCACCGAAATAGACCGAGGTGCCGGCCGGCAGGTTGGGGACCTTGGCGATCACCAGGCCGCCGAATTTGGGCGCTGCCGGGATGGCCGGATCGGCGATCTGGCGCACGCTGTAGACCTGTGTGTCATAGGCGCGTTTTTCGTACCAGACCTGGCCCAGCGTCGGATTGGTGAAAAGACCGATGACCGGGTTGACGTCTTTCAGCGTCAGGTATTTCGGATTCAGCGCGCCATTGACGTTCTGGGTGGGACTGCTGTTGATCGGCGTATCGGCGTATTTCTGGTTGATGTGCTTGATGGGGCCGTCCTCCAGATTGATGACGATGGAGGACCCGTTGATGGACAGGCCCGGCTTGCCGGCACCGAATGGCAGCAAAGTGGATGCACCAGGGTCGATTTTGCCAGGGTTGGATGTACCGTAAGTAACAGCGGCATGCGCCGATACGGCCGAAGCCATCAAAGCCACTGCGAGAATGCTCTTGGACATGCTGTTCTCCTTGTGAGGAACATGGGAAAGGACCGGTTTTTGGAAAACCGGCAAAAACTCAGAACTGAAGCTGCATGCCCAGCGTGACTGTGCGGCCAGGGCCGGGCGTGGGCACGTTGGACATGGGGTCGAGGTAATAGCGATTGGTCAGGTTGGTCACGCTGGCATGCACGGCCAGGTTCTTGTTGACCTGGTAGCGGCCATAGGCGTCCAGCAACAGGGTGGGACGCCAGTGATAGGGCTTGCCAGTGGTGGTGAAGATCCGTTCCAGTCCCTGCGTCAGCAGGCGGTCATACTGTTTGGTTTCGACCTTGCCGTGGTAGATGCCGCGCAGGCCCAGCTCGAGCTGGCGGTTGAACAGACGCGTGCCCAGGTCGACGTTGATCGAGTATTTGGGCTGCAGCGACTGATAGAAACGCGTGGCACCGAAGCCGCCCTCGATGCATTCCGGCACCCGCTGCAGGTACATGTCGTAGGCGAAGGCCATGTCGGCATCGCAGGTGACGTTCTTGAGCCGGTAGGTGCCGCCCAGCGAGGCAAAGAACCCGCCGGTGTCGATGCGGCTCTGCAGCTCCAGGCCACGGGTGATCTTCTTGTCGTACTGGGTGATGCTGCGGTCGTCGGTGGTGTCGATGACGTTTTCGATCGTATTGTCGAAATACGTCAGGCGCACGTCGCCATATTCCAGCCTGTCCCAATAGGGCGTGAAGTCAAAGCCGTAGCCAATTTCCCAGTTGCGGCTGCGCTCGGGCTTGAGGTCGAAGCCGGGCGTGGTCGGC
This sequence comes from Corticimicrobacter sp., assembly GCF_040137905.1. NCBI lineage: Bacteria > Pseudomonadati > Pseudomonadota > Betaproteobacteria > Burkholderiales > Alcaligenaceae > Corticimicrobacter > Corticimicrobacter sp. Next base: position 23,341 of record NZ_JBEFDG010000010.1, on the reverse strand, counting down.
TGGCTGATCAGGCCGGCAATGGAAGACGAGGTTGCCTCGTACAGGCTGGGAAAGCGCGTCAATTCCGCATAGCGGGCAAACAGGCGCTGGTTGTCGGTCAACGCGAAGGTCAGCGCCAGCATGGGAGCCCAGGCATCACCGGTCATTTTTTGCGGCTGCGCCCATTTTTGGGTTTCGGTGATTGCCTGTTGGCGGGCCACGAGACTACTTCCTGAAGAACCTTCATAGTCGTCAAACTCACCCTTGCCGGTGGTGATGCGCCTGGAGTCGACGGGAATCGACTTGACGCTTTCGTAGTCTTTGCCGGCGATAAATGTGGCATCAACATACTCGCCGCCTATCAGATATTTATGGAACTCACCTGCTGTCCCTTGGGGATCCCTGACCATCTCTTCGGCCATCTGTGGCGTGAAACGATTGGTGGAAGCATCCGGCTTGCCGTTGCGTATTGATACGACGTTGTCATATATCGCGCGGTAGTAGACTGTCTGTCCATTACTGTTGATGGCTCTTGTTGCGCCGACGCCAGCACCGTATTTTTCAAGATGGGCCAATGCTGCGTTTTCCATGGCCTTCCATTCAGGGGTGGCGACACCCTCATCTGGTGTTAAACCGGTAGTCGCATCAAACGCCTGCTGTTTGAGCGTTTCATAGTTCTGGACGCTTGCCGCAAAATCCTCCGAGCCGACTTCCCAATAGGGCAGCCTGAACGCGTCGACATACGTCTCGGCACCCCCGCCCCAGGCAAACCGTGGATTGCGATTGGCACGTTCGTGCGCCAGCGCCTCGTCGCGCACCCAGAACCGGTGATAGCGTATGCCCGCCTGCACGCTCAGCCGGGAGGTGGCCTGCCAGTTCATGACCAGGTTCAGGCCCCATTCCTGGCGTTTGCCGCCGCGCGGGCCGGCCAGCTTGGCCAGGCCGGTCGACATGCCATACATATTGAACAGGTCCTGACTGTTGACGATGGTGTTTTCTTCGTCCAGACGCTCGCGCTGGAAATCGGCACCCAGGGTCAGGTTGAAGGTCGGTGTGAGCTTGAAGCGGTTGCTGAGGCTGGCACCGTCGCGGGTCACCTGGGTGCGCTGCAGCGCACCCGAGACCACTGTGCGGTCGGTATCGCCGAACCAGTCCTTGGAGAGGGCGAGGATCTGGTCGCGCGTGGTATTGGCATCAAAGCCGAACATGCCGCCGAGATCGGCGCAGGACATGCCATAGTCAGCATACAGAGGCGGTAGCTGGTTGCGTACGTTGCAGTAGTGCCAGTTATCGTAGATCGTGTCCGGATTGTTGACCCCCAGCGACATGCCGCCGCTCTGGTGGCGCTCACTGTCTGTCTTGACCCGCCACAGGCTGGTTTCCAGGTCGATCCAGCGGTTGCCCTCGGGCTTGAGTTCATAGCCCAGTTTGTAGGTGTTGCTGCGGATATGCGAGTTGGTGCTCTGCGTCTGGGGGGCCATGCCGTTGCGATACATCGGATTGGCCTGGTGGAAGTTCAGGTTGAAGCTCGACTGGAAAGGGTTGATCTCTCCAAAGACGATATCGTTGCGCATGTACTGAAGGCTGATTTTCTGGCCGTTGGGCAGATTCCAGTTGTTCTTGGCCAGCCAGGTCTCGTTGCGGGTATTGCTGTTGAATACCTCGTCGCCAGGGGCATACATTGCGGCCATGTTGGGGACGAAGGCGGCCGAGGATTTGCACTCGATGCCGCAGCCGTCCAGGTCGTAGACGGGGTTGTCGCGGTAGCCGTCGGCACCGTGCCGACCGGCGAAGTAATTGCCCTTGTCGCGGTAGGTGTAGGCCAGCAGGCCGTCGCTCAGGTCGGTCTTGAAGGCACCGGCCAGCATGATCGACTGGTCGCCGCCAAAGCGCAGGTCGTCGCGGCCGCTGTGGTTGCGCGGTGGCGCCAGATCGTCGATTTTCAGGGCATAGGGGCTGAACTTGCTGCTGTCGTAGGGGTCCATGCCGCCGCCCGCGCCATCGGCCGTGGCTCCGATCGTTCGATAGTCCCGTCCCAGGTACTGGCCCAGCTCGTTCTGCGGCCGTACGCTGTTGTTGGACGCTTCAGTGCGCAGCATCAGGCCCCATTTCTCGCCTTCGAGCAGGATGTCGTCAGCCTCGATGGTGCGGATGGCCACCGAGCCGCCCACGCCGGGCTTCATGCCCCGGCTCAGGTCGGGACTCTTGTCCACGGTGATGCTGCGGAACAGGGCCGGATCGACATAGTTGCGGTCGCTCACGCCGTAGTTGTTCATCCAGACGTCGACCGTCTGCTCGGTACCGTCGATGGTGACGGGGATGCGCCCCTTGCCGGAAATGCCTCGGATATTGGGGGTGATGGCACCGCCTGCCGTACGGGTGTTCATGTTGTAGACACCGTTCAGGCCCTTGAGGACATCGCCGGCGGCATCGATACGGTAGCGTTCTATTTCTTCCCGACCGATGTAGACGTTGGAGACGTTCTTGTGGAACACCTCGTCGGCACCCTGTTCGTCTGGAGTGGGGCCGATGCCGCGCACTTCGATGGTCTGCATCTCGCGCACCTGGGATGCACCGGCATTCTGCTGTGCAGCACGATGTGATCCGCTCGGGTCGGCCGGCTGTACCGGCTGTGCCTGGACGCTGGTGGCCCAGAGGGCGGCCAGTAGCAAGGGTAGGGGTCTGAGGGTAAAACGGTGTTGCATCTTGATCTGGCTCCCGGCCTTTCCTGTCTGTTGTCGTATCTGGAACGGAAAGTCGCGCGGCCCTCTGCGATCGAGGCTCCATGCCGCACGGCGGAAGCCATTGTGTCTTTGTGAGATCGCAAACAAGAATGATAATTATCAAAATGAGAATTTTTCATGGAGAAACTGTCGGCACCCATTGCCAATGACAATTATCATTGCGATCAGGGTACTGCCCGCCGGATACTGCCCCGTTGAGCAGGGTCGATCTTCATGTCACGATGAGCGCCGTAAAATGCAGGTCGATGCATGCCATGCGCATGTATGTGCGTACCTGACCGACTGGAGCCGACGATGCCGTACCTGCCGATGAACTGCCCACCTCACCTGCGCCTGAGGCGCCGCAAGTTGCTGGGTGTTGCTGCTGCGCTACCGTTGTTGGCGTTATCACCGCTGACTGTGCAGGCAGCGGATGCGCAAGCGGCCTCGGCCGATGGCATGCGCCAGATCAGGCTGTCCGGGCCAGGGGCGACCGTCACTTTTCCATTGCTGCGCATGGTCGAGACCCAGGCGCTGGCCGATGCGGGTATTCACCTGACTTTCAGCCAATGGCGGGACCCCGACCATCTGCGTGCGCTGGCGCTGGAACAAGGGGCTGATTTCGTCGCCATGCCCTCCAATGTGGCGGCCAACCTCTATAACCGTCGCGTGCCCCTGCAATTGGCGAATATCTCCGTGTGGGGCATGTTGTCCATCCTGTCGCGCCAGCCAGGTCTGGCGACCCTGGCCGATCTCAAGGGGCAGGAGATCGCCATTCCGTTCCGGGCCGACATGCCGGACATCCTGTTCCAATTGCTGGCACGCGAGCAGGGGCTGGACCCGCGCCGTGATTTCACGCTGCGCTATGTCGCCACGCCGATGGATGCCGCGCAATTGCTGATGTCGCGCAAGGTCGATCATGCCTTGCTGTCCGAGCCGGCCACGTCGATGGTGCTGCGCAAGTCGCAGTCATTCCCGGCCAGCATCGTGGCTCCCGATCTGTATCGCAGTGTCGACCTGCAGCAGGAGTGGGGGCGGGTGCTGGAGCGGGCACCGCAGATTCCGCAGGCCGGTATCGTGGCGCTGGGCGCGGTACGCGAAGATGCTGCCCTGATGCAGCGTTTTGCGCAGGCCTACGAGGCCGCCCATGCCTGGTGTCTGGCTGAGCCTGACGAGTGTGGTGCGCTGGTCGCCCGGCATATCGATATGCTGCAGGCTGACGCCGTGGCCGAGGCGCTGCGGCATACCCCGGCGCGGTTGGCATCGGCTGCGCAGGCGCGTGGCGAACTTGAATATTTCTACGGACGCTTGCTGGAAAGCGAGCCGGCCCTGGTGGGTGGACGGCTGCCGGATGACGGATTCTATGCCGCTGCGGCGGCGGGCGAGGAGCCCGTCAGGTGAACGGCATGCGCAGGGCGCTGGCCGCCACATTGTCGTATCTCTGGAGCGGCTGGGGCGCGATTGCCAGCCTCTGTCTGTTCATGGCTGCCTGGGAGTGGGGTGCGCACGTCTATGGCGACCTGGCCCTGCCGGCACCGATGGCCGTGTTTGGCCGGCTCGGCGATATGCTGGTTCAGGGCGGCGCATGGGGCGAACTGGCGGTATCGGCCCGGCGCGCGATGCTGGGATTCGCCCTGGCGCTGGCAGCAGGCAGCCTGCTGGGCATGCTGGCCGGGTTGTCCATGACGGCTGCCATGGTGTCGCGTCCGCTGGTCACGCTGCTGGTGGGCATGCCGCCGATCGCATGGCTGGTGCTGGCCATGCTGTGGTTCGGTACGGGTGACATCACACCGGTGTTCACGGTGCTGGTGGCCTGTTTCCCCGTAGTATTCGCGGCCGCCATGCAGGGTGCGCGCACGCTGGATGGCGGCTTGCGGGACATGGCCCGGGCCTACCGCCTGCCGCGCCGCCTGCTGTTTACCGAGCTTTACCTGCCGCACATGCTCTCTTACCTGTTTCCTGCCTGGATCACGGCCCTGGGCTCATCCTGGAAAGTCGTGGTCATGGCCGAGCTGCTGAGTGCGCCCGATGGGGTGGGCGCAGCACTGGCTGTGTCGCGCTCACACCTGGATACCGAGGCCTCGCTGGCCTGGATCGCGGCCATTCTCGGTTTGCTGCTGGCAGTCGAATACCTGGTGCTGGAACCGATCAAGCGTCGGGTCGAACGCTGGAGGACGGCATGAACACGCACCAAAGCATGTTACCCGAGGCAGGTGATTGCATCACGCGGCACGATGCTGCATTGCTGCGAGACGCCGTACCGGATGGCGCGGGCCTGAGGTTGCGCGGCATTTCCCACCGCTATGGCCTGACTGAAGTCCTGCAGCATATCGATTTCGCCATGATGCCGGGTGAGAGTGTGGCGCTGGTCGGGCCGTCAGGTTGCGGCAAGAGCACGTTGATGCATGTGATCGCCGGGTTGCTCGTGCCAGACCAGGGCAAGGTCGAAAACGATTTCCTGAGCCTGGGCTGCATGTTCCAGCAGCCCAGGCTGTTGCCCTGGCGCGCCGTGCTGGACAATATTGCCCTTGGCCTGCGGGCCCGCGGCGTATCGTTCGAGGCCCGGCGTCGGCTGGCGGCAGCGCTGGCGGCCCGCATGGAGCTGTCGGTCAATGACTACGACAAATATCCGCACGAACTGTCGGGCGGCATGCAGAGCCGGGTGGCGCTGGCGCGGGCACTGGCGGTGGATCCTGATCTGCTGCTGCTGGATGAACCGTTCTCGGCGCTTGATGTCGGCCTGCGTGCGGAAATGCACCGGCTGGTGCGTGGCTATATCGAAGATCGGCATTGCGCGATGCTGATGATCACGCATGACATGATGGAGGCCGTGCGGCTGGCGGATCGCATCGTGATGATGGCGACACCGGGACGCATCGTGCATGTTCAACGGCTCGATTGCGCCTGGGCACAGCGCGACGACGTCTGGGTGCATCGTACGGCAGGTGAGTTGATGCAGGTCGAGGCCGTGCGGCGTGGTTTCGAACTGGAGTGCGAGGCATGATGGGTTTTCTGTCTGGCCGTTGGCATGCGTTGCTGGCACATCCGCTCATGCTGTGCGGCGTGCGGCCTTTTTTCCTGCTGGCAGCGGGAAGTGCGGTGCTGCTGATGGCTCCCTGGCTGCTGTTCAGTGCCGGTCAGCCGGCCGTGGTGCATTGGCTGGCCGGCATGCCGGGTGGTGCCGTGGCGTGGCATGCGCATGAGTTGTTGTATGGCTATGGCTTGGCTGCCGTGGCCGGGTTCCTGATGGCGGCCGCGCCCGAATTTACCCAGACTGCCGCGCCGTCGCGCGCACATATTGCTGCAACCTGCCTGTGCTGGCTGGCGGCGCGACTGGCCTGGCTGCTGGCACCCGCGCTGCCGCAAGGACTGGCCATTGCGCTGGCCGTACTCGGCAATGGTGCCGTCACGGTATTGCTGCTGTGCCTGGTGGCACCGCGTGTCTGGGTCGCGACAGGACGGCCACACTTGGCTTTTCTGTATGCGTTGCTGGTGCTGGGCGTGCTGCAGGCTGGTTTTTTTGCAGCGCTGCTGCTGCAGGCCGACCCCTTGCGCTGGCTGTATGCGGCGGTGGGGGGGCTGATGGTGCTGGTGATCGTGGCAGCCAGCCGGATATCCATGCGGATCGTCAACAGTCGGATCGTGGCGGGTGTGATGCATGATCCTCTGCCCGATACACCGGTCTATCTGGCGCGGCCGCCACGCCGCAATTTCGCCATTTTTGCCATTGTGCTGTGCAGTGTGCTGGAGTTTTCCGGCGCGCCCGCCGGCGTGATCGGCTGGAGCGCCCTGGCGGCCTGCGCCGCCGTGTTCGGCCTGCTCAATGACTGGCACATCGGCCGGCCACTTTTCAACCGCTGGGCCTTGATGCTGTATGCCTGTTACTGGATGCTGGCGCTGGGCTATGGCCTGATGGGCCTGTCCTGGCTGCAGGCTCCCTGGGCGTTGTCGCCGGGGCGGCATCTGCTGATGATCGGTGCGATGGGGTTGTCGATCTTTGCCGTCATGTGCATTGCCGGTCGCCAGCACTGCGGCCACTGGCTGGATGTGCGTGCCTGGGTGCCGTTGTCGGCGCTGGCGCTCGGCGTGGCAGCTTGCCTGAGAGCGCTGGCCGGCTTGCCGCTGGGTACCGCCTGGTATCCCTGGCTGCTGGCACTGGCCGGCGTGCTGTGGATGCTGGCTTTTGGGGCGTATTTTGCAAGGATGTGGCCGATATTGGCACGGCCTCGCACGGATGGGCAGACGGGATGTGCCGAGCCTGCCGATGCGCATACGCACGGGCATGGTGGCGGTTGCGGTTGAAAACAAATATATGACAATGATTCTCGTTAGTGAGAGAATCGGGAGATGATGGTCCGGATGTCCGGGCCCGGGATGCCGCCGTTTCGGTCCGGCGGGAGCGCGTATTGACTGATTCACCATGCAAAATGATCTGATTGCGGCCCTGTCTTCGAGCCGCCTGTTCCGGGAGATGGCCCCCGAGATGCTGCGTACCCTGGCGTGCGGCGCGGTCACCGTGAGTGCGCAGGCGGGCGAGCATATTTTTCATACCGATGAGCCTGCCACGGCCTTCTACCTGGTCAAGGAAGGGCAGGTGCGTCTGTACCGCCCCAATCATGAGGGCAATGAAAAGGTGTTCCAGGTCGTGTCGCCGGGTGATCTGATTGCCGAAACGGCCATGTTTGCCGAGCCGTGCCGCTATCCGCTGTCGGCTCAGGCCGAGACGGCGGTATGCCTGTACCGCGTGACGCGCACCACGCTGCTGGATTTGACGCGGCAGTCCGCTGATTTTGCCATGCAGTTACTGGCAACCATGTCGGCACGAATTTACCAGGCAGTCAACCGCATCGATCACCTGACCATCGGCAATGCCAGTCAGCGCCTGGTCCTGCACCTGATCGACCTGAGCCGTGAGCAACGCAGCAGGCGTATTCACTTCCCGGTATCGGGCGGCGCGCTGGCACGACAGCTCAACATCGCGCCCGAAACCCTCTCGCGGCAGCTCAATCATTTCAAGCGCACGGGCCTGCTCGATGGCCGCAATCGGGATTGGGTCCTGCTGGATGTCGATGGGTTGCATCGCAGTGTCGGGTTGCCGCCGCCTTCGCGCAAGGAAAGTGAAGCCTGGCATGATACTGATCTGGGCAGCGACCTGTTTGGTTGTTGCAATTTTCGCTGAAGGCATAAAAACATGAAACTCTATTATTCGCCCGGTACCTGTGCGCTGGTGCCCCATATTGTCGCCAACGAGGCCGGCATTGCGCTTGACCTTGTCAAGGTCAAGCTGGCCAGCAAGCGAACGGAGGATGGCAGTCACTATCTGGATATCAGTCCCAATGGCTATGTGCCGGCCCTGGTCCTGGACGATGGCAGGATACTGACCGAGGCATCTGTACTGGGCCAATACCTGGCGGATCTCAATCCTGGCAGCGGCCTCATGCCGCAGGCCGGTACGTTCGAGCGCTATAAAGTCCTGCAATGGCTGTCGTTCATTTCGACCGAATTGCACAAGAATTACAGCCCGCTATTTCGCTCTGGTATGCCCGAGGAGGTTCGCGCAGCCAGCCGTGCCTTGCTGACGCAGCGGTTCGGCTATGTCGAAACAGAACTGGCTGACGGACCTTTCCTGACGGGTGCGACGTTTACCGTGGCCGATGCCTATCTGTGGACCGTGCTGGGTTGGGCTCGGTTGGTTGAATTCGATATTTCCGGCTTTGCCCGCTTGCAGCACTTCATGGCTGAAGTTGCTGCACGTCCGGCTGTACAGCGCAGCCTGCAGGAGCAGGGGCTGGTTTGACGATGGATGCCGGAAAGCTGGCGGTACTTTCAATCCGATAATGTGGAAGCCGGTGTGGTGTGGCTGAGGCGCAGCACGGTCTCCATCAGCAAACGATCCAGCATCGAATGATCCAGATCTCGCGACAGCGGCGGCAAGACCGATTCGAGCCGACCCAGTTCGTGATCGATGAATGCATTCAGGGCCGGCAGTGGCTGACCGTACTCTGATTCCATGGCAGCACGCTTGATCACCAGAAGCTGGTCAATGGCCTTGCGCACCTCCGGTGCCGTCACCATGCCCTCGACCAGCGCCTGGAAGCGCATCGGCGGTATACCCCGCTGTTGTTCTATCCAGAGCGTTGCCAGGAGCGGACGCAATACGTAGAGGTATTTTTTCAGGCGGACACGATCGCCTTGCAAATACTCTCGATAGTTCTTGCGCGCCATATGCACGTAGTGATGAAATGAGCGTTCGGCGTTGTGAACCTGCTGAATGGCTGTGCGCATATCGTGCAAAAACACCGGATCCGCCCGATAGACGACCGGTGAGTCCAGCCACTCGACCAGCGTGGCATTGCCTTTTTTGAGAAGCCCCAGCGTTTTGCGCAGTTCCCAGCCGTTGATATCCAGCAGATCGGAAATCGGCAGTTCGATGACGTCGCGTTGCGGGCTGACCTGCAGATACCAGGGCAGGGACGGAGCGTAGATGAAACGGACATCGTAATCGCTGTCAGGCGAGGCGAAGCCCCAGCCGCGGCTGCCGGATTCACAGGCGTAGAGCACACGGACATTGTGCTCGATTTCGATGGCTGACAGTCTGGCCTGTATGTTCTCGCGAACGTCGGGATCGATGGGGTGGTCGCTATGCATGGGTGCCACAAATTTTGCTCATTGTCCCTCTATGTTAGTGGGAGTCCCGTTTTCAACGGTAGGAAATTGATTGATGACATGCCCTATCGGGTCAGCAGATTGATGTAAGCCTGATAGCTGTAACTGCGGTTTTTTTTCTGTCCGGTCATTTCGGTCACAATGCCCAGGTTTTCCAGTACTTTGACAGCTGCTGTTGCGGTGGGAAAGCTGGTATCGAGTTGCTGACGGACACGTTCAATAGTGAAGCGCGGCATCATTGGCAGCATTTCGAACAGCCGGTAGCTGGCGGGGCCTGCTTTAGCAGATTGCAACAGGTGCTTGCGGTCTGCGGCTACCAGACTGGCCACCTCAATGATGTTTTTTTCCGCATCGCCAGCGGCGGTGATGATGCCTTCCAGAAAAAATCTCATCCATGACTCCCAATCTCCTTCCGTGCGGATGGCCGACAGGCGACGGTAATACTCAGACTGATGTTGCTTGAGGTAGCCGCTGAGGTACATCAAGGGCTCAGACAGCAATCCCCAATGCTCGAACAGGGCCGCGATCAGCAGGCGACCGATGCGCCCATTGCCATCGAGGAAAGGGTGGATGGTTTCAAACTGCGCGTGAATGAGCGCCACCTTGACCAGGGGTGGCAAATCTGTCGCCGTGTCGTGAATGAACCGCTCCATATCCGCCAGCGACGTGGTAACGCGCTCGGGCGGCGGCGGTACGAAAACGGCATTGCCGGGCCGTGTGCCACCGATCCAGTTTTGTGACCGACGCAATTCGCCAGGCTGCTTGCCTGCACCGCGTGCCCCGTCCAGCAGACGTCGGTGTGCCTCGCACAATAGCCGTACACTGATGGGCAGCCCTTTGGGATCGCGCAGTTGCTCTTGAGTCCAGCGGAATGCGTGCAAGTAGTTGGTCACTTCTTCCACATCATCGGTGTTGCTGACCTTGAAGCCTGCTTCCTCGTCGAAGAGGTCGGTGAGTGTGGCCTGTGTACCCTCGATCTGCGACGTGAGCAAGGCTTCCTTGCGGATGGCGCTGTACAACAACCAGTCCACCGACGGCACCAGGCCGGATACGCCCGACAGACGTGCAAGCGCCAACTCGGCCTGCCGATTGAGGTCAGTGAACACCTCGGGGGATAGGCCAGGATTGGATGGCGGCAAGGGATGTGGCACGAATGCACGCACCGACTCGCCCAAAGTCGTGGAAATCGAGAAGATCCCGGTTGTACGTGTCATTGAAAGCTGCCTTGAATAGCCTGCTGAGCAATTAAAGCATTCTTTAATTTGACTGGCAACAATTAAAGATGGCTTTCATTGGTTTGTGACGTATCACTTGAACCGACGCAGGCGCTTGACTACTGTGGTGGTCAGCGGCTTGATCTTGCTCTCCAAAATAAAACGCCTGACAGAGAACTGTCAGGCGTGAATTCTGGTGGACCGAAGGAGGATCGAACTCCCGACCTCCGCATTGCGAACGCGGCGCTCTCCCAGCTGAGCTATCGGCCCGGTAATCGGGTCGGCAATTTGCCGAAGGCATTATTCTAATCCTATTTTTCGGACTTTGCCTGCGGTATGGATAGGCTGTGCCAAAACAGCGTAATATGAACCGTTTCCGTTGACTCACCGACCTTGACTAGGATCACGATATGACAACAGATGTACTGGATACGCTGGCAAGCCGCCGCTCGTTCAAACTGGTCACCGGGCCCGGGCCCAGCCAGGGTGAGCTTGACCGTATCCTGCAGACGGCGATGTCGGCACCGGATCATGGCGCGCTGCGTCCGTGGCGTTTTCGCCTGATCCGTGGCGAGGCCATTGCGCGTCTGGCAGACATGGCGATCCAGGCCATGAAAGACAGTGTCGAATACCAGGTTTCTTCCGAAAAGGAGGCCGCCATCCGGCAGTGGCTGGGAGACGTACCGGTCGTTCTGGCCGTGGCCTGCCATCTGGATCATCGCAATGATCGCATCCCCCAGTGGGAGCGCGAGGTGGCGACCGGGGCAGCGGTGACGAATATTCTCAATGCCGCCCATGCCCTGGGCTACGGCGCGTTCTGGAGCACCGGCCTGGGGGCCGGGCTTGATACGGTGCAGGAAGCGCTGGGCTTTGACCCGCTGGATCATCGCTTCATGGGATATGTCGTGATCGGTACACCGGCTGTCCAGCCGTCGCGACAGCCGCGAGAGTCGATCGCCGGCCATGTCCGGGAATGGCATGCGCCTGAAACCGTATGAGCCGGGAGCAGGAAAGGGCGGCTGATGCATCTGCTGTCCTGCCATCCCTGGCCGAACGGGCCGGGCGGCTGGCACTGGGTTTCACGATTGCGCTGGCGGGGGCCTTGCTGGCCGTCTGGATAGGCATCCCCTTGCCCTGGCTGCTCGGAGCGCTGCTGCTGACCGGTCTGACCCGCATGGCGGGTGTCGGCAGCCGGTGTGCGAAGCCGGTCCGCAATGCCGGCCAGTGGGTGATCGGTACCTCACTGGGACTCTATTTCACGCCGCTGGTGGCACGTCACATCATCGATCATACGCCGCTGATCCTGTTCGGGATGGTCTATGCGCTGATCCTGGGGCTGATCGGTACCTGGGTGCTGCAGCGATTTGCCGGGCTGGATTTCCGTACCGCCTGGTTTTCGGCGGCGATTGGCGGTGCCAGCGAAATGGTGAACCTGGCCGAACATCATGGTGCCCGTGCCGACCGGGTTGTCTCGGTCCACAGCATGCGCGTGTTGATCGTGGTGGTCCTGGTGCCCTTCGCGTTTCAGTGGTGGGGTGTGGCGGGGCTCGATCCGGACATCCCGGGACCGCGTGCGGTGGATATGCAAGGGCTGGCGGCGCTGTTTGCGGGCACCTGTGCCACGGCATTGCTGTTCCGACGCCTGCGCCTGCCCAATGCCTGGGTGCTTGGGCCGATGCTGTTCGCACTGTTGCTGACCGTCAACGAGATCGAGTGGTCGGCCTTGCCGCAGTGGGTATCATGGGCTGGGCAACTCATGATCGGCTGGTCGCTGGGTGATCGTTACCGCCCTGATTTTTTCCGGGCTGCGCCGCGCCTGCTGTCGATCGTGGCGGTCCTGACCTGTCTGATGATCGCCGGCTCGTTTGTCCTGGGCAGCCTGCTGGCCCCCTGGGTCGGGCTGCCCGCGCCCACGCTGATTCTCGGACTGTCGCCGGGCGGCATTGCCGAGATGACGATCACGGCCAAGGTGCTGCAGCTTGGCGTGCCGCTGGTGACGGCCCTGCAGGTGACTCGCATGGTATTCGTGGTGCTGACGGTAGGCCCCCTGTACCGCTGGCAGGCTCGACGGCGCAGCCAGCGTGGTCTGTCCTCCTGAGGTTCGTGGCATCTCTGTGCCAGGACGGCAGGTACAGGGCATTCGTCATCAGGGCAAGATTGGGCTTGCCCTGATGGCATGAGGTCAGCGACAGCAGTGCGATGCTTGAATCTCGCTGCCTGACAGCGATTCTATGATCGGGCAGTCGGGGCGGCCATCGCCGTGGCAGTGCTCGACCAGGTGCTTCAGCGTATCGGCCATCTGCTGTAGCGCTTGCGCCTTGTGTTCCAGTTCATCGATATGCATCTGCGCCAGTTTCTTGACATCGGCGCTGGCGCGCTGGCGATCATCCCACAGGGCCAGCAGCGCCTTGATCTGTTCGACCGGAAAACCCAGGTCACGGGCACGGCGGATGAAATGCAGCCGGTGCAGGTCTGTCTGGCCGTAGTGACGATAGCCTGCATCGGTGCGCGCAGGCTCGGGCAGCAGGCCGACGCTTTCGTAGTAGCGGATCATCTTGGCCGATATGCCGCTGGCCTGGGCGGCTGCGCCGATGTTCATGGGCGATATCCTTTCAGGCGCAGGGCGTTGCTCACCACGAAAACACTGGACAGCGCCATGGCACCTGCGGCGAACACCGGCGACAGCAGGATGCCCCAGGCTGGATACAGCGCGCCGGCGGCGACCGGTATCAGCGCCGTGTTGTAGGCAAAGGCCCAGAACAGGTTCTGGTGGATGTTGCGTAGCGTGGCCCTGCTCAGGGCAATTGCATCGGGTACCCCGTGCAGGTCGTCGGACATCAGTACGACGGCGGCCGATTCTATGGCCACGTCCGTGCCGGTGCCGATGGCAATGCCGATATCGGCCGTGGCCAGTGCCGGCGCATCGTTGATGCCGTCTCCCACGAATGCCGTTTTCAGTCCACGTTCATGCAGGGCCTGCAGCACGGCGACCTTGCCATCGGGCAAAGTTTCAGGGTGGACATCATCGATGCCGAGCTGGCGTGCCACGGCCTGGGCCGTATGGCGATTGTCGCCGGTGATCATGACGCTGCGCACACCCTGGCGGTGCAGGGCCTCGATAGCCTGGGCCGCACTTTCCTTGATCGGGTCGGCCACGGCAATCGCGGCCACGGCAGTCTGGTCCAGAGCCATGAATACGGGGGTCCTGCCGGTCTGGCCCCAGTCCTGCAGGCGTGCCAGCATGGTAGGCGGCAAGGCAATGCCGTGCTGCTCCATGAAAGCGGCGCTGCCGATGCGCAGGTATTGCCCCTGGGTCTGGGCCTGTACCCCCGCACCTGTCACCGCCTCGAAGCCGGAGACCTCGGGCAGGCTCAGTCCGTCTTGCCGCGCTGCAGCCACGATGGCCTGGGCAATCGGATGCTCGGAATGCTGCTGGACGGCTGCAGCCAGCGCCAGCGCCTGTTCACGGCTGTAGCCTGCGGCCGGCTCAAGATCCGTCAGGACCGGCTTGCCCAGCGTCAGCGTGCCGGTTTTGTCGAAGGCCACCACATCGACCTTGCTCAGTCCCTGCAAGGCATCTCCCTGCCGGAACAGGATGCCCATGTCGGCGGCCCGCCCGGTGCCGACCATGATGGAGGTGGGTGTGGCCAGTCCCATGGCGCAGGGGCAGGCAATGATGAGGACCGCTACGGCATTGACCAGTGCCAGCGTCAGCGCGGGTTCGGGCCCCAGCCACCACCAGAGCGCGAAGGTGAGCAGCGCCAGGCCAATGACGACGGGTACGAACCAGCCGGTGACGGTATCGACCAGTGCCTGGATAGGCAGGCGTGCGCCCTGGGCGGTCTCCACCATGCCGATGATGCGCGCCAGTACTGTGTCGCGACCGGTATGCGTGACCGACAGGGTAAAGCTGCCGGTGGTGTTGAGGGTGCCCCCCACGACCGGCTGGCTGACGGTACGCTGCACAGGTACGGGTTCGCCGGTGATCATGGACTCATCGATATAGGATCCGCCTTCCGTGATGGTGCCGTCGGTCGGTACTTTTTCACCAGGGCGCACCCTGACCAGGTCGCCCGGGAGTACCAGGGCGATGTCGATGTCCTGTTCCTGCCCATCGCGCAGGACACGGGCGGTACGCGGCTGCAGGCCGATCAGCCGCTTGATGGCGGCACCTGTGCGACCCTTGGCGCGTGCTTCGAGCAGGCGTCCCAGCAGGATCAGCGTGACGATCACTGCCGCCGCCTCGAAATACACATGACGGGCGCTGTCGGGCAGCCAGTCGGGCATGAAGGTGGCGACCACCGAGTACAGCCAGGCACTGGCCGAACCCAGTGCCACCAGGGAGTTCATGTCAGGCGATCCGCGCAACAGGGCAGGAAAGCCCAGTCGATAGAAGTCCCGGCCCGGCCAGACCATGACGAGCGTGGTCAGGACGAACTGCAGCAGCCAGTTGCGCGTCTGTCCCAGTGTGCCTTCGATCCAGTGATGCCAGTCGGGGATAAGGTGTGCACCCATTTCGAGAATGAATACCGGCAGGGTCAGCAACAGGGCGATCAGGAAGGTATGTTGCAGGCGCAGGAAAGCCTCCTGCTTGTGCTGCTCCTGGCGTTGCGCCTGCTCACGCGCATCGACGACCGGCTCGGCGAGATAACCGATACCGGTGACCAGTTCGGCCAGGGCCTGGGGTGAGGTCAGGCCGGGATCGAACGCGATCCAGGCGCGCTCGGTCGCCAGATTGACATTGGCCTGCTGGACGCCGGGCGCGGCGCGGATGGCTTTCTGGACACGATTGACGCAGGCCGCGCAGCTCATGTCGCTGACGGCCAGTTCCAGCGTCTGAGGTGCACCACCGGAAACGCTGTCTTCGGGAGAGGATGTCATGGCAAACCAACCTGGGTGAAAAGGGGAATCGGTCATATCGTGCATCCAGTATTGACCTTCCCATTATGGTAAGGTCAATACTTGGACTTGCATATTGCTCCAGGTAAAAAAACCGTGGCAACATGTTTTCCAATCCATTCTTTTTCGCGAGGTATCCATCATGTCTCTCAAACTCAGCGTGCCCGATATGAGCTGCGGCCACTGTGTGGCTTCAATCACCCGTGCCGTGCAGGCGCTGGATGCCGGTGCAAGGATCGAAGCCGATCTGCCGGTGCGCCAGGTCACCATCGATACGGCGGCTGCACCCGATGCCGTCGCTGCGGCGCTGCGCGAAGCCGGTTACGAAAATACCCCTGCCTGATATCAAGGAGACGCCATGATTACACGCCAGACAGACGTTGTGGTCATCGGCACCGGTACGGCCGGCCTGTCGGCCTATCGTGCTGCCCGGCAGGCCGGCAAGCAGGCCTTGCTGATCGAGGACGGGCCTTATGGGACGACCTGCGCACGGGTCGGCTGCATGCCGTCCAAGCTGTTGATCGCTGCGGCAGAGGCAGCCCATGCCGCACAGCATGGAGCCCCGTTTGGCGTGCATGTCGATGGTACGGTGCGCATCAATGGGCGTGAAGTCATGGCGCGGGTACGCAGTGAGCGCGATCGCTTCGTCGGCTTCGTGCTGGAATCGGTCGAGGGCATTCCCGCCGAAGACAAGCTGCGCGGTCGTGCCCGCTTCCTGGCCGATGCGGTGCTGGATGTTGATGGGCACACGCGTGTCGAGGCCCGCTCGGTCGTGATTGCGACGGGTTCCCGGCCGGTCGTGCCCGAGGCATATGCAGGCCTGGGCGAGCGGCTGCTGGTCAATGATGACGTGTTCGAGTGGCAGGATCTGCCGCGCAGCGTGGCGGTATATGGGCCGGGGGTGATCGGCCTTGAACTGGGCCAGGCGCTGGCCAGACTGGGGGTAACCGTGCGTCTGTTCGGTCGCAGCGGCAGCCTGGGCGGCATCACCGATCCCGAGGTGGCAGCCAGTGCGCTGGCTGCGTTCCAGCAAGAGTTCTACCTGGATGCCAAGGCTACGGTGCACAGCGTGGTGCGGCAGGGCGATCAGGTCGAGATCCGCTATGTGGCACTCGATGGCCGTGAACGCACGGAACGCTTCGACTACGTCCTGATGGCGACTGGCCGCAGGCCCAACGTGGATGATATCGGTCTTGAGCACACTTCTGCGGTGCTCGATGAGTATGGTGTGCCGCTGCACGACAAGGAAACGCTGCAGGTGCAGTCGACGGCAACCGATGGAACGCAGGGCCTGCCGATATTCATTGCCGGCGATGCCACTGCGGAATTGCCTTTGCTGCACGAGGCGGCCGATGAAGGCCGGATCGCGGGGCGCAATGCCGCCAACTGGCCGGATGTCGAGGCTGGCCAGCGTCGTGCCGGGCTGAGTATCGTGTTCAGCGAACCGCAGATTGCCAAGGTCGGCCCCGGCTACCGGGCACTGTCGAAGCTGCACGAAATCGTGATCGGCGAAGTGGATTTTTCCAACCAGGGCCGCTCGCGGGTGATGTTGCGCAACAAGGGCAAGCTGCGGGTCTATGCAGCGCCGGACAGCGGCCGCTTTCTGGGGGCTGAAATGGCAGGACCCTCGGCCGAGCATATCGGTCACTTGCTGGCCTGGGCGTTGCAGCAGCAGATGACGATACCGCAGATGCTGGAGATGCCGTTCTACCACCCCGTGGTGGAAGAGGGGTTGCGTACGGCACTGCGGGATGTGGCGGGTAAGTTGAAGATGACGTAGGTGGCAGGGCAACCAAGGACTGATACGGCATCAGACTTTGGTTGCCCGGCTGTTCACCAACTGAACCAGCCAGTTTTCAAAATCCAGGGGTTCACTTTCCTCGATCCAGAGTTCAGGCGGGATATCCGGATAGAACAGGCTGTAGTTCTGTTCCGTGCTGTCCATCAGGAAACCGCCGAAGTAACCGAACTTGGGCAACGAGACTGCCAGCAACACCTGCGGAAACAGATCCTCTCCATAGTTGCTGAACACTGAGGCTGAAAAATCGGCGATGTCTGCAGGCGGCAGGATGTCTATGCCTGCAGTTTTTTCACCGGCAAAAATTTCCACGGCACCGACGTCGATCAAAAACCGTCGATAGGATTTTGGCAGGGCGAGCTTGTGGGTCTGTTCGAACGCATAGAGTTCAGTTTCGTGAACAGGTCTTGTCCTGCGAAAGGCCTGTCGTTCTGTGTGGCCTGTATCGATCAGCGCTCCCTGGCTGAGCGCGATCCACGCACTCAGCCGAAGGCAGGCTTCTTCAAAGGTCAGGCAGCGACTCAATCTGCCTGCATGCCCTGGTGGCGCAGCAAGGCCTGGATTTCCGGATCGCGTCCCCGGAATGCCCGGAACGATTCCGCTGCCGGGCGCGCCCCGCCTACAGCAAGGATTTCACGCCGGAAACGCAGCCCGACCTCGGCAGCTTCCAGCGTGCTGCTCGCCTGGCCTGCCTGCACAGTCTCTTCGAAGGCGGCATAGGCATCTGCCGACAGCACTTCGGCCCACTTGTAGCTGTAGTAGCCCGCGCCATAGCCGCCGGCGAACAGGTGAGAGAAGGTGTGCGGCTGGCGATGCCACTCGGGCGGAAAAAGCACGGCAACTTCCTGGCGCACTTCCTGCAACAGGGCCAGCACAGCAGCAATATCGACCTGTCCGGTGCGCTGGTGCAGCAGCATGTCAAACAGCGAGAACTCGATCTGGCGCACCATCTGCAGCCCGCTCTGGTAGTTGCGCGCGGCCAGCATGCGTTCATAGAGCGCATGCGGCAGCGGTTCACCGCTGGCATGGTGGCCCGAGATTCGTTCCAGGACAGGCCATTCCCAGCAGAAGTTTTCCATGAATTGCGAGGGCAGCTCGATGGCGTCCCACTCGACGGCGGCGAATGCCGAGGCTCCCGGTTCGTCGATTTCACCCAGCAATGCGTGCAGGGCATGGCCGCTTTCATGGAACAGCGTGATCACGTCGTCGTGCGTCAGCAAGGCCGGCTGCCCGATTCCGGGGGCCGAGAAGTTGCAGCACAGGTAGGCAATCGGCGTCTGCAGTGCGCCATCGGCATGGCGGCGGCGGTTGCGTTCGCTGTCGACCCAGGCACCGCTCTGCTTGCCGGTACGGGCATAGAGGTCGATGTAGAGATGGCCAAGCAGCGTGCCCGATTCGTCCTCGACCTGGACACACCGGACATCGGCATGCCAGGCCGATGCCTCGACCTCGTGCAGGCGGATGCGGAACAATTGTGCAGCGATGTCAAACAATCCCTGCAACACGTGTGGTGCGCTGAAATACTGCTTCACTTCGTCTTCGGAATAGGCGTAGCGGGCTTCGCGCAGGCGCTCCGATACAAAGGCGGTGTCCCAGGGCTGCAGGGCATCCAGGCCCAGTTCGTCACGTGCGAAGGTACGCAGCGTAGCCAGATCCTGCTCGGCGTGAGGCCGGGCACGCCGTGCAAGGTCACGCAGGAAGTCGGTGACCTGGGTGGCATTGTCGGCCATGCGGGTCAGCAGCCGCAGCTCGGCAAAATGGCTGTAGCCCAGCAATCCGGCTTCGCGACCGCGCAACTCGAGCAATTCTTCGATCAAGGCAGAATTGTCGAAACGCACATCGCCCTGGTCTGAGGCGGCCGTGCAATAGGCGCGATAGAGCGTGGCGCGCAAGTCCCGGTCAGTTGCGTATTGCATGACAGGGAGGTAGCAGGGCATCTTGAGGATCAGTTTCCAGCCTGCCTGCCCATCCTGCTCAGCGGCAGCACGGGCAGCCTCAAGCACATCTTCGGGGATGCCGTCCAGGCGTGCCGCGTCGGTGATGTGCAGCGACCAGGCATCGATCGCGTCGAGGACATTCTCGGAAAATTTCTGTGTGACCTGGGCCTCGCGTTCGGAAATCGTGGCAAAGTCTTCGCGATCCTGACCTTGCAGCTCGACACCGCTCAGGCGGAAATCACGCAGGCCGAGTTCGATGATGCGCTGGCGCAGCGGCGACAGCGTGGCAAAGGCAGGGGCTGCAGCCAGGGCCTTGTACTGGCGGTACAGACCCGTATGCAGGCCGACCCAGGTCGAGAATTCCGTGACCAGTGGCAAGGCCTCGTTGTAGGCTTCGCGCAGAGCCGGCGTATTGACGACGGCATTGAGGTGGCCGGCCACCGACCAGGCGCGCCAGAGCGGCTCCGTGGCATTGTCCAGCGGTGCGACGATGCTGTCCCAGTCGGTCGTCAGGGCCGGATCGGCAGCCTGCTCGACGGCCGCGCGGGCCTGCTCCAGCAACTGGCGGATGGCCGGGACGATATGCTCGGGACGGATGTCGCCATAGGCAACAGGCTGGTCGGGTGCGACCAGCAGCGGATTGTGCGTCATGTCGGGGCCTCAGGCTGAACGCTGCGCCAGGCAGCGCTCTGCAGCTTCGATGGTGTTGACCAGCAGCATGGCGATGGTCATGGGGCCGACGCCGCCCGGTACGGGAGTGATGGCCCCTGCGACTTCGCGCGCGGAGTCGAAATCGACATCGCCGCACAGCTTGCCATCGTCCAGGCGATTGATGCCGACGTCGATCACGATGGCACCCGGCTTGATCTGCGCGCCGGTGATCATGCGCGGTCGGCCTGTGGCGACCACCAGGATGTCGGCGCGGCGGGTGTGCGCGGCCAGGTCGCGGGTCTTGCTGTTGCAGATGGTGACGGTGGCACCCGCCGCCTGCAGCAGCAGTGCCATGGGCTTGCCTACGATGTTGCTGGCACCCACCACCACCGCTTCGGCACCGCGCAGTTCGGCACCCTCGTGTTCCAGCATCTTCATCACGCCATAGGGCGTGCAGGGGCGGAACAGCGGCTGGCCGGTCATCAGCAGGCCGGCATTGCTGATGTGGAAACCGTCCACATCCTTGGCAGCGGCAATGGCTTCGATCACGCGATGCGGATCAATGTGGGCAGGCAGGGGCAACTGCACCAGGATGCCGTGGATGGCCGGATCATGGTTGAGCGCATCGATGCGCGCCAGCAGTTCGGCTTCGCTCATCCCGGCCTCGTATTTTTCGAGTACCGAGTGCATGCCGGCCTGTTCGCAGGCATTGACCTTGTTGCGCACATAAACCTGGGAGGCCGGGCTGTCGCCGACCAGTATCACGGCCAGGCCGGGCTTGACACCCTGTGCCGTCAGCGCCTCGGCGCGACGGGCAACGTCGGTACGAATGGTGCGGGCCAGGGCGGCGCCGTCGATGATGCGAGCTGTCATGCTGGATATGTTCCTCATTCCTTGGTGTGTACGGGTCCCGGTTCAGGATTCCTGGTGCAGGGCGACCTTCATGAGATCGGCAACCGTGGTGACCTGCAGCTTTTCCATGATGTTGGCCCGATGGGCCTCGACCGTCTTGATGCTGATGTTCAGATCGTCGGCGATCTGCTTGTTGAGGCGGCCGGCCACGATCCGCTCCAGCACCTGCTGCTCACGGGTGGTGAGGCGGGCCAGCATGGCTTCGTGGTTGCGCTTGGACTGGGCCTGGTTGAGCCGCTGGGCAGCCTCCTCGAGCATGCGGCCGACGATTTCGCGCAGATCGGCTTCGTTGAAGGGCTTTTCGAGAAAATCCACGGCCCCTTTCTTCATGGTCGATACCGCCATCGGCACATCGCCATGGCCGGTGATGAAGACGATGGGCAGCGGCGAGTTGCGCGCCAGCAGTTGCTCCTGCAGTTCCAGGCCGCTCATGCCGGGCATGCGGACGTCGGCGATCAGTACGCCGGCCTGGTTTTCGTCGTATTCCCGCAGGAACTGTTCGGCGTCGCCATAGGCACGTACCCGGTAGCCGTTGGCCTCGAGCAGCCAGCGCAGTGAGTCACGGACGGCTTCGTCGTCATCGACAATGAAAACGGTACTACTGCTGGGAGGGATGGAACTCATGCATGCAACTCCTTGGACTTGTCGATGGGTGCAGTCGATTGTGGCGCCGCACAGGGCAGGGTAAAGCGGAAGATCGTGCCTCCCGCCGGGTTGGCCTGTGCCCAGAGCCGCCCATGATGCAATTCGATGATGGTGCGGCAGATATTCAGCCCCATGCCCAATCCTTCGGACTTGGTGCTGAAAAACGGTTCGAACAGTCGCTCGGGCTCCGCCAGGCCGTGGCCGCGGTCAATGACCGCCACCTCGACCTGTTGGGCGCCGGGCGTGATGTCGACATACAGTGTATCGCTCTCGCTGTTTTCCATGGCCTCCAGGCCATTCTTGACGATATTGAGCAGGACCTGTTCGATCAGGATCGGATCGGCCATGACCTCGGGCAGCACCTCGGGTTCGCGCCGGATGATCTGGATGCGACGGCGGCGGGCATCAATCTCGGCAAAGCCGATGGCGTTGTCCACGATAGTGCCCAGCGCAGTGCGCTGGCGGCGCGGCTCGCTGCGTTTCACGAATTCACGGATGCGGCTGATGATCTTGCCGGCCCGCTCGGCCTGGCTGGCGGCCTTCTCGAGCGCCGGCAGCAGCATTTCAGGGTCGGTACGGCCCGCCCGCACCATGGCGACGGCCCCCATGCTGTAGTTGGCAATCGCGGTCAGCGGCTGGTTGAGTTCATGGGCCAGCGACGAGGCCATTTCGCCCATGGTGGTCAGGCGGCTGGTGAGCTGGACCTTGGCCTGTTGCTGGCGCGAGGCTTCTTCGTGGCGGCGACGTTCGGTGATGTCGCGTGCCACCTGCAGGCGCACGCGCCGGCCATCGGTCCAGGCCAGCATGCGGTGGTGTACCTCGAACCAGCGCTGGGCCGATTGCGAAAAGACCTCGATGGCCTCTTCGGTAAAGCGGCCGCGCCGGCCTGCCAGCAGTTCATCATGGCCGCTGGTCTGGGCACCGAACACACGGCGGTAGGTGCGGTTGGCAAACAGCAGTTCAAGGCCTTCGGTACTGTCGGCCGTGACCGAAATGGCATCGTCCAGTCCTTCGAGCACGGTCATGAAGCGCTCGTGGGCGGCGGTCAGCGCCTCGCGAATGCGCTTGGGTTCGGTGATATCGGTCATGGAGGTCATCCAGCCGATCTGGTCGCCGGCCGGATCCAGCAGCGGCGAGACATACATGCGCGCCGTGAAGCGTGAACCGTCGCGGCGCTGCGCCTCGACCTCGAGTCCGGTGCCGGGGGCCTTGCCCGAGAGCAGAATGTCGATGATGTGGCGGTGTTCCTCATGCTTGCCCGGCACCCAGTAGGGAAAGGGCGGGCTGCGACCGATCAGATCGGCCTCGTTCCAGCCGATCATGCGACAGAACGCCGGATTGACGTAAGCGATGCGACCCTCCATGTCGAGCACCCGCATGCCGGTGGACATGGAGTTTTCCATGGCGCGGCGGAAACCTGTCTCGGCGATCAAGGCCGCTTCGGCACGAGAGCGAAAGCGCGTGTAGCGCCACAGGGCCAGCAGGCTGATGACGATCAGGCAAGAGAGGGCAATGACCAGCCAGAGCAGGCGCTGCTGGCGCAGTTCCTGGTCAATGCTGACAAACATGATGCTGTCGTCACGCAGT
This sequence comes from Corticimicrobacter sp., assembly GCF_040137905.1. NCBI lineage: Bacteria > Pseudomonadati > Pseudomonadota > Betaproteobacteria > Burkholderiales > Alcaligenaceae > Corticimicrobacter > Corticimicrobacter sp. Next base: position 330 of record NZ_JBEFDG010000010.1, on the reverse strand, counting down.
CGCTGCAGCCAGAAGAAGGCGGCCATGACGCATAGGTACATTACCAGCACCAACGCAGGCGTCAGCCAGTAGAACCCCCGTCGCCGGGCGTGCGCGTGGTCGTGGAATGGGGTCGGGACAAACGATTTGGTCTGGCGTGCCATGATGTCATGCGAGCGGGTAGCACGCTATTTTAGACTGTTGTCGCCGGCACGGTGCCGGACTGCTGTCTGGAATATAGTGGAAAATCCATCTTCCGTTATGTTGCAGTGCAAAAAATCGGATATAAATTAAAGGTTTAGCTATCAAATTTCTCATTATGAAATGCTATCCCGCAAAGTGAAATTTTGC
>NZ_JBEFDG010000009.1:0-9231 GCF_040137905.1 Corticimicrobacter sp. | reverse complement strand
AGAACCCGCCGCCCGAGGCGGTTGATGACGCGAACACGACCGAAGAGAACACGGTGCTGACCGTGGGCAAGGCAGACGGTCTGCTCAAGAACGACAGCGACCCCGATGGCGATGATATCTTCGTGACGCATATCGCTGGCATCGGTAAAGACGGACAGCCTGGTGTCTACAAAGAGGTGCCGGCAAATGGAGTCGATCTGGCTGGCGTGATTCAGGGCAGCGGTGCTGCGGGCGGCACGCTGACGCTCAAACCGGATGGCAGCTATGTGTTTAATCCTGGCAAGAGTTTCGATTACCTGGCGGTTGGCAAAGAGGCGAAGGTCGAGTTCAGCTACAAAATCAGCGATGGCGAAGGGGGCACTGCCGATGCCAAGTTGGTGATTACGATTACCGGTACCAATGATGCGCCAGTCGCCAAGCCCGATACCAACGCGGTGACAGAGTCCGGGGTGAAGGTGGGTGGGAATGAGGCATTTGCAGGCAAGACGGAAGTCAAGGCAAATGTTCTGACCAATGATCAAGATCTGGATGAGGGTGAAAAGGCTGCGCTGCAGGTAACGCAGGTGTTCATTGGCAAGCACGCCACTTTGCCGGCAGATGGTGGTGAAACCGTAACGACAAGTGGCATCAAGGTCGAGACGCAGTACGGTACGCTGACGATCAAGGCCGACGGCAGCTATACCTATAAGCTCAAGGATGGCTCTGACGCGGTCGAGAAGCTGGATCAGGGCGACAAGGTGTTTGATACCTTCACCTACGAGATAGTCGATCCCCAGGGCGCAACCCACTATTCCACGCTGACGATCACGATCAACGGTACCAATGACAAGCCTGTCATCACCAACAACCAGTCAACCTGGGATCTGTCCGTGACCGAGTCCGGTTATGGTGTGGATGGCGATAGCTCGGCCAGCGGGCAACTGGTGGCGACCGACAAGGACGAAAGCGCACAACTGACCTGGTCGCTCAAGGATGGCAGCTCCAACAAGGGTGTGTTGACGCTGGAAGGCAAGTACGGTTCGATTACCCTGGACGCGACAACGGGCAAGTGGACTTATCAACTGGACGACAGCAAGCCGGCGACCCAGGCGCTGAAGAGTGGGGACGTCGTCGATGAGGTCTTCGATGTGCGTGTCTGGGACCAGCACAGTGCCTGGGACGACACGAAGATCACGATCAAGGTCAATGGCACCAACGATGCGCCGGTGGCTGCCCCCGACAGCGTGGTGCTCAAGGAAGACCTCTCGGGTGGCAAGGCCTGGATCAATGGTCAGGAAACAGCCATCTCCGGTGGTGTGGTCAAGGGCAATGTGATTGCCAACGACAATAACTGGGGTGAAGGCGCGCTCAAGGTGATCGGTTTCACCATTGCCGGCGTATTCGAGGCCAATGGCACCACGCTCAAGGAATTCGCGCCCGGCACCACTGCCATCCAGATTCCGGGTGCTGCAGCGGACAAGCCGCTGGGGACGCTGACCCTGCGTGCAGATGGTTCCTATGACTTCAAGCCCGCGGCCAACTTCTCCGGCAAGATCCCGACCATTACCTATACGGTGCAGGAGCCGGAAGGCAATGGCGAGGCAGGCCTGAAGTCGACGTCGACCCTGAACTTCGAAGTCCAGCCGGTCGCCGATGCGCCGGAACTCAAGGGCAAGAACCTGACGACGCAGGAAGATACGATCACGACGGTCACGGATGCCGCACAGAGCCCGCCGACCTCGCTGGGCCTGAAGGTGCCTCTGGTGACCGATGGTGTCGATCTCAATGGCCCCGGTGCCGAAGGCGACAATCCCGAACTGCTGGGCCTGATCACGCTGACCGTGAGTGGTGGTGCCTTTACGAAGGCTAACCCAGGCGTGTTGAAAATTCCTGCAGATGGTGCGCAGGCAGGCAAGGATATTGATCTGGTTGGCAACAATCAGAAAATCCAGATCGTCATCATCGACGAGCATGGTAACTATGTGTCGCACACAAAACCCGCGATCGAGGCAGCCGAAAAAGCCGGTTCGACGGTGCTGAAGCTGACGCAGGCACAGTATGAGGGTATCCAACTGCAGCCGGCTGAGCATCGCCACGAGAACATTACGATCAAGGTAGGTGTATCGAGCTACGAGGTTGATGACCAGGGCATGCCGCTGAAGGATACCGCCGGCAAGGAAATCTCGGCACCCAAGACGGTAACGGTGAGTATCGATGTCCAGGCCGTGACGGACGACGTGGCGCTGACCTGGAATGATGGTACCAATAAGCTGTCGATCACCGATGCCAGGGAAGATGTGCCCGTCAATCTGAAGAGCCTGCTGCAGGCCCAGTTCGAGGATCTGGATGGCAGCGAAGAACGCTGGGTAACGATCACCAACAAAACCGGCCATACGATTCTGGTCAATGGCCAGGAACTGGCCGATGGCGAGATATCCGGCAAGCTTGCCCAGGGTAGCCTGTCGACCAAGACCGATGGTTTTGGCGATCTGAACATCAGTGGTGCCAAGAACTTCAGCGGTTCACTCAATGGCATTGTGGTCACGCTGCATGCCAAGGATCGGGATGGTGACAGTGTGAAGGCCAGCACTCAGGAGAAATCGGCTTCCGTCACGCTGAATATGGAAGTGGCCCCGGTTGCCGATGAGCTGAATATCCAGGGTGCCGAAGGCAATGAAGATTCGGCGATCCGTTTCCTGGACAAGATCGGCTTCCAGGACAGCGATGGCAGCGAAACCATTACGCAGTTCGTTATCAAGGATGTGCCTGCAGGCTGGGTGGTTCGCGATGAGAATGGCCAGGTCGTGTCGGCAGAGACCGATGGCAGCTACAAGCTGATCTCGACGCCGGCAGGCCAGGCCGGCGTGGGCAGCATGGATGCCTTCAAGGACTGGACCATCACGCCGCCGCCCCAGGACAGCCGCGATGCGACCTTCAAGGTCGAATATACGGTGCGTGATGTGAAGCTGGATGATAGCGGCAATCCGGTACTGGGTGCCGATGGCAATCCGGTGGTGGACTCCAAGGACTACACCAGCGATCTCAAGGTCGTCGTCAAGGCCGTGGCCGAAACCGTAGGTGGTCCCGGCAGCGAAAATGATGGCAACCTGAACAACGATCTGACCATGACCGGTGGCCATGCCTATGACCAGAGCGTGCTGGGTCAGGAGGATGAATGGTTTGCGCTCAATACCGATGGCTTCAACCTCAAGGATGGCTGGAGCAATCCTGATGGCAAGGAGCAGGGTGGGGCTGGATCGGAAGATACCTATGCACTGCTGACGCCGGTGCTGGTCGAGGGGGCTCGCGATACGCAGGGCAATCTGATCGACAGTGTGACCGGCTCGTGGTTCAGCTACGTCGGGGCTGATGGCAAGGAGGTCGAGGTCGAGTTCACCGGTAAGCCGGTCGAGATCCCGGTCGAGTTCCTGCATACTGTCAAGTTCCTGCCGGCGCATAACGTGGCGGGCGAGTTCAAGATCGAAGTCCAGGCCAAGACGGTTGATCATGATCCGGATGGTGGAACAGCAACGGCAATCTCCGGCAAGGCTGAGCTGACTGGCATCAAGATCGCCCCCGTGGCCGATGACCTTGATGCGCTGGCTGTCAGCCCGGCCCGCGGCAAGGAAGATACGGATATCGCGCTGGTGATTCGTCCTTCCACGTCCGATGCCTCGGAAACCTTCAATGTGAAGCTCGAAGGCATTCCTGAGGGGGCTGTGCTCAAGTACAACGGTCAGGAGCTGACCGTGACGAATGGCTCGGTGACTATCAATGATTTCGATACGAGCAAGCCGCTGACGATCCGTCCGCCGCACAACAGCAATGTCGATTTCGACCTGAAGGTCAGCGCGCAGACCGTGGACGTGCTGGGCAATCTGGGAAGTTCTGAAGGTGGCAAGTGGGCCGAACAGACCTTGCCTGTGCGTGTCCAGGGGGTGGCCGATGTGGCCAGCCTGACCGCCAAGGCCTATGAGGCAACCGAGGAGCATATCGAAAAAAGCCTGGGGAGCAAGATTACGCTGGGCGATCTGATCGGCAGTGTGTCGCAGCACGATACCGATGGCTCGGAAAAGCTGTCGTTCCGTATCACCGGCCTGGATGGACAGTTCAATCTCGAAGGCGCGACCTTCCTGGGTGGCGAGGGTGCTGCCCGCGTGTGGGTGGTGTCCGTACCCAAGCCGCAAGGTGCCCAGACGGCGGAAGAGGCTGCCAAGGCTGCGCTGGATCAGGTCAAGATCACTGTGCCGCCGCATTACAGTGGCGAGGTCAAGGCCACGATTATTCCCGTGACCACAGAAAACGATGGTGACTGGCTGACCAACAAACCTGTCGAGGTCGTCGCAGTCGTGACGCCATCGCCTGAGTCGACAGGCCAGGGTGGTGATGGGTTGACCGAAGACAAGGAGGTTGCGATCAGCTTTGGTGTGGGCAACAACCATGGTGATGGTAACGAAGCGGTGACCGCGGTCTATATCAATGCAGCAGATATTGCCAAGGCCGCCAATGCCGACGGCTTCACACTGTATCTGGATGGCAAGCCGCTGCAGGATGTCCTGACTCAGGATGCCAATGGCTACTACAAGCTGTCGGGAGATCAACTGACGCAGGTCACGGGCAAGGCCAATACGCCCGAGTTCGCCCATAACCAGGGTGCGCCCAAGTTCTCGTTCGGGATCAAGTACGAGATCACCGATCACAGTACCGATGGCAAGGTGGATGCGGTCACCAAGGTGATGGATGAGCAGCCGTACACGCTGACCGTGAAAGCCGTGACGGATGCAGTCACAGCCGAGTTCAAGGGCGTGGATGCAGCGGCGGGCGTGGCCCAGGCTGATGCCGATGGCATTACCGTGTCCTCGACCGGCAGCTTCGGGGTGAAGCTCGAGCTCTCCAAGGATGACCTGGATGGCAGCGAGAACCTGACGCAGATCGTGGTCGAGGGCGTGCCCAATGGCCTGGTCGTGGAGGGCCTTGTGGTGGCGGGCCAGCCGGTGGGCTCGGTCAGCTATCTGGGCGATGGCAAATGGTTGCTTGAGATCCCCTCCAAGGACTATCCGGCCTTCAATGGCAAGATTGATGCCCAGGTGCAGTTCCAGGCCGGCTCCGTGCTGGGCCAGCATACCGATCTGCCGATCACGATCACGGTCGTGACGCAGGATAGCGGTGCGACTGAGCTGGCGCTGGATCAGGTCAAGTGGAGTCTCACGAGTGACCTGGATGGCAGCGGTGCGGGTACGGCACCGTCTGTGGACCTGGAGTGGGGCCAGAAGGATGACTTCAAGGGCACCGAGGAACAGCCGTTCACGCTGGACCAGGCCTTTGACGCCAAGCTCGACCTCGGCAATGGTGCAACGTCGGCCAATTTCACGCTGACGCTCAAGTTGCCGGCGGGTGCCAAGATCACCCACGACGGTGTTGAACTGTCGCCGACCAAAATCGGTGATGGCGAGACGGAGCTGTGGGTGATCTCGGGCAAGGGTGATGACGCTGCGCTGCAGAAATTCCTGCAGGAAATCGAGATCACGCCGCCTGCCAACCTGAACGATAACTTTGGTGGTCTGGTCTATGATGCCACGCTGACGGCTTATCACCCCGGCAGTGGCAGCCAGGATCAGGGTGTGCTGGAAGGGCAGGCGTTGCCGCTCACGCCGGTGACCGACGAAGATGGCATCAGCATTGCGCTGACCAAGGAAGGCACGAACGATGTGCCTGAAGAAGGCAGCCCGGTGGATGTGAAGATCACGATCGGCAATGGCGTGGATGGTCCCTCGACGCTGGGTGACACGCTTTATGTCAGCCTCAAGGAAGCAGGTTTCGGTTCCGATGGCAAGGCCGGTCAGTTGACGGATGCCAATGGCCAGCCACTGGTTGTCGTGACGAATCCAGAGGGCTTGCCAGCGGGCCAGTACTATGCCGTGCCGGTGCAGCCGGGTACCACGATTCCTGCCAATGGCTCGATCAGTGTCGACCTGAAGTACACACCGCACCCCGACCATCAGTACACCAGTGGCAATGTCAAGGTCGATGCCTGGGTCCAGAAGACCGAGCAGGGTGCCGATGCGCCCAAGCTGGCCAGCGGCGCAGGTGACGCAACCCTCAAGGGTGTCAGCAATGGCTACGACATCACTGTGGGTGAGAAACAGACCGACGCCAATGGCAAGGAAACCTGGGTCCAGAGCGGCAAGGAAAACCAGGATGGTCAATCCCGGATCGAGCTGGATATCGGTGGCAAGGGTCTGCTCGATACCGATGGTTCCGAACAGGCTTATGTGGCACTGCTCAAGAACCTGCCCAATGGCTTCCTGGTCTATGTGGGTGCCGATGCGGCCTCCGCAGGCCTGGCCGAGAATGCCGGTGCGGCAGCCGATGGCTCGGCGCTGTGGACGATTCCTCTCGAAGGCGGAAAACTGCCGGCCTACATCGCCATCCAGCCGCCGCAGAACTGGAACGGTACGCTGGACAGTCTGCAACTGTCTGTCCTGAATGGCGAGACGAATGCCGTGATCCGTGATGATGCTGCGACGTTCAATCTCCATGTCGAGGCGGTTGCGGATGGCATCCATTCGATCAATGCCGCGCCTGCGTTCGGTCGTGAGGGCGATATCGTGCGCCTGAACCTGAATGTCATGCTCAAGGACGGCGAGGCGGTGGAAGGGACGGTGGCCGATCAGTCGGTCGAAACACTGTCGCTGGCCTTCAGCGGTCTGGGTGAACATGCTGCCTTCTATGTCGGCAATGATCTGCTGGCCTTCAATGGTACGGACAAGGGCTTCAGCTACGACGCCGCGACCGGCACCTATCAGGTCTATGGCCTGAGCCAGGCGGAGGCTGATTCCCTGGGTGTGTTGCAATCGGCCAATGCCGCTGCTGACAAGGTGACGTTCGAAGCCTGGACGGTGGAATCCCAGGGTGGTGACAAGTCGGCCGTGGCGAATGGCGAGTTCAGTCTGGCATTGTCCAAGCAGGCTGCCGCATCGACAGGCGATGACCATCTGCTGTTCGATGGTGTCAACCCGATCGATGGACAGGGTGGTGACGATACCGTGTGGCTGCGCTTTGGTGAAGACATCGATTTCGGCCAGTATGGCGAACAGGGTCAGGCTGCCGTGCCGTTCCGCAATATCGAGACACTGGATCTGACGCGCGAAGGGTTCGATCATGAACTCCTGAACCTGAGCGTCAAGGACGTGCTCGACATGACGGACAGTGACCATATCCTGACGATCAAGGCCAATGAGGGTGACCGTGTCTCCTTCCTGGAGTCGGATGGCTGGACGCTCAATTCGGACAAGTCGGCTGCCAACCAGGACTTTGATGTCTACGAGGCCACGGGGGCTGATGGCAAGACGGCCGAAGTCCTGATCAGCAAGGACTTCAAGGGTATCGAGCTGGGCGCACAGGATGCAGGCGTGGCAGGCAAGCAGGCCGCACCGGCATCGGCAGAACCCTCGTTCTTCGTCGATCCCGAAGCCCAGAGCCAGTTCGCCCGCGATCTGGTTGATCAAGGCAAGTCCGGTCTCGACTCGTAAGCGCTGAACCGGCCTGGTGCCATTCGCCCCGGAACAAAAATGCTGTTATTTTGTTCCGGGGCGATTTTCTTTTGAGGCAATGCAGCTATGGACAGGCGACGCCGATTGCAGGTGTTTTTCCTGAATGAAGGTTTTGGTTGGGCCAGAACAGGGATTGAAGTGTCTGCGCTACTGCGGGAGCGCTTATTTCGTTGTCAGTTGGGAGTGTCTCCGGTCATTCTGACGATGAGATATCGCTCTGATTCTGCTGATGTGTATCAGGCGGCGATCTCCGGTGGGGCGCTGGATGCAAGTGTACGTTTTCTGAATATGTATGACTGGTATCAGGAAATGGAGCGTGCGCCGCGTATCGGACAGCTACCCGCCTGGGAACCTGGTACATCTTTGCGTACCGAACGTGTGCCAAATACCCCAGGTGATTTACGTGTCTATGATCAGTCAGGTCGGTTGACGATGTATGTGTTCTGTTCGCGCATGACTGGTGCGATCAGCTATATCAACCATATGGATGGGCGCAAGCCGCATCGTAAATCGCGGCGGGATTTTTTTCATCCTTCAGGTGTGTTGTCGATGACCCAGATATTGGAGGGCGAGCAGGAAAAGGTCTCTCGTGAAATCTACTTCCGTCCGGATGGCTCTACAGCATTGCTCAAACGTTACGATCTTACGCAGTCTGTGCAAAAGTTACTGTACGTTGATGTATGTGATGCGCATGGACGTGCCGTTGATCGTTTTTCTAAGGAAGAAGATTTGGCGTTGACTTGGTTACGCAGTTTGGTAGAGCGGACCGAGCAGGTCAGTCTTTTGGTTTTGGATCGTTCTTCTTTGTATTTGGAGTCTGCATGTACGCTCAAGCAGGATTTTGGTCAGCGAGTGAAAGTGGTGCCAGTTGTACATGCCGTGCATGTTTCTGATGCAAATGATCTGGCTCAGTCGCGTACCAATCGGCACTATTCTGGATTTCTGGAGCATCCCGTCAATATCGATGCCATGGTGGTACTGACCGAGAATCAGGCACGGGATATTCGCACCCGCTATGGTGCTAAAAATATCCGTGTGATTTCACATGGATATGATATCGATCCAGCATTGTGCAATCTTGATTTTGAACGGCGTGATCGTTTTTTGATGGTGTGCTTGGCGCGGTATGCGACTGAAAAGCGTCATGACCTTGCTCTGGAGGTCTTTGCCAGTGTAGTTGCTCGTATTCCTCAGGCACGGCTTGCCCTGTACGGCAATGGGAGCCAACGTGCATCGATAGTAGAGAAAGTGCGAACCCTTGGGCTCGAACAATCTGTCACTGTAGGAGATTTTGTGACTTCGGTTGGACCTATTTATGAGCAGGCTGGCTTGTCTTTGATGACGAGTACTAGTGAAGCTTTCTCTCTGTCTTTGGTCGAGAGCTTGGCTCATGGGTGTCCGGTGGCGGCTTTCAATGTGCCTTATGCGGTCCCTGCACTGGTGCAGGATGGCATTAATGGGCTAACGGTACCGTTTGGGCAGGTGGAAGAGCTAGCCGACAAAATTGTTGCGATATTGGTTGACGCTCAACGCCATAAGGATATGTCGTTAAGTGCCAGAGCTTTGGCTGGTCAAGTGACGTCTGTGCAGGCTTGTCAGGGATGGTCTGATCTGATGGCGCAGATGTTGCAATAGTGTGTAACTGATCTGTCGTATTGGCGCTGACGCCAATGTGCATGAGTCTGCTGCAGGATTAGGA
>NZ_JBEFDG010000008.1:0-4872 GCF_040137905.1 Corticimicrobacter sp. | reverse complement strand
CGCGTACGCGGATCAAGCTGTTCTATCGTCCGAATGATATTCAGAAACTGCCGCGCGGTGCCGAACTGCTCAAGTGGTCGATGGTGCGTGACGGTGGCCAGTGTCAACTGGTCATCGAGAATACCTCTGCCTACAACATCAATTTTGCAAGCATCGACATGATGGGCGAGAACAGCGAGTTTGGGCGTGCCTTGATCGCCAAGCCGCTGGAAACGACACAAGTGCCGCTGGGGCATTGTCCCGTCGGCGCCGTATCGATTACGCCGCATGTCGTCAATGATTATGGCGTTGTCGAATCCTGGCCTGCCGTGGCACCGACCCTGTCGGGCGCACCGGTGACGGGCGTGCCGGCTGGAGCAGCGCAGTGAATCCTTGCAATTTGCCAGGGAGATCCCTGGCGCTGTGCATCAGTGCGGCTGTGGGTCTGTTCGCCTCATCGCATGGCCACGCCCAGGAGCTGGCTGCTGAGTTCGATGACAGTTTTCTGCATCAGGGAGCAGGCCAGCCCAGCGTGGATCTGTCGATCTTTGCCTTGTCCAATCGCGTGCTGCCGGGCTTGAAGTCCGTGGTGCTGCGTATCAATGGTCAGCTGTCGGGCATGCGGGAAATCGATTTCATTGCTGTTCCTGGCAAGGAAAATGCGCAGCCCTGTCTGTCGACCGAGCTGCTGGAGGGGGTTGGTGTCAATCTGCTGGCATTCCCTTCCCTCGTCGGGGTGGGCGCACCGCCGTGCACGAGCCTGCTCGAAGCCATTCCATCGGCTTCGTCCAGCTATGATTTCGACAGGAATATCCTGAGCCTGTCCATTCCGCAGGCGGCGCTCAGCCAGAGCGCGCGAGGCGCTGTATCGCCTGAAATGTGGGATACCGGTGAAACGGCGTTCTGGTCTTCGTATCATTTTTCGCATAATCAGATGCGGATTTCGGGAGAAGGGCGCTCAACCAATCGCAGCAGCTTCCTGAGCCTGCGCAATGGTTTGAACCTGGGAGCCTGGCGCTTGCGTGCCAATGGCAATTTCTACGACAGCAATGGCAGTTCGAGCTTTACCTGGAATGACTTCTACGCCGAACGCGATGTGGCTGCCTGGCGTGGCTGGTTGCGCCTGGGTGACAGCTCGACCTCGGGCCAGATATTTACCTCCACCCGATTCCGCGGGGTACAGTTGCAGTCCGATGACGGTATGCTGCCGGATAGCATGCGTGGTTATGCGCCGGTCGTGCGCGGCGTGGCTGCGGGCAATGCCAAGGTCACCATTCGCCAGAATGGTTATGTGATCTACACCACCTTTGTGGCTGCCGGACCGTTCGTGATCAATGATCTGTACTCGACGCCCGGTGGCGGGGATCTGGAAGTCGAGGTGGAAGAACTCAATGGTCGTACCACGCGGTTTTTCCAGCCGTTTTCGGCTTTGCCGACTATGGTGCGGGAAGGGATCTGGAACTATAACTTTTCCCTGGGGCAGCACCGTCAGAGTTTCGGTGATGAGAAACCTTTGATGGGCATGGCTACCCTGGCCTATGGTCTGCCCTATGGCCTGACCGCCTATGGTGGCCTGACGACGGCGCAGGGAGGCTATCACGCGGGTGCGATCGGACTGGCCATCAACATGCGGGCACTGGGCGCACTGTCTCTGGATATGACCAGTTCGCGCTCGCGCCAGCAGGATGGTGGCAAGCTGGTTGGTACTGCCGCACGCATTCAGTATGCCAAGTCGTTTGCCGAAAGCGGTACCGACCTGACGCTGGCCAGCTATCGCTACAACTCGTCGGGTTATCGCAGCCTGGATGATGCCTTGCGTGATCGTAACGACAGTACGGTATTCCGCGGCTTGCAGCGCCAGCAGGAGTATCAGTTGTCGTTTGCACAACGTATTGGCGATATGGGTTCGCTTTCGTTCAACTATTTTGGCCTGACCTACCGCAATGCAGAAAAAAAGGCCGAATACATGCAGGTGGGCTATTCCAGCGCCGTGGGGCGCATCGGTTATTCGGTCAATCTCGGCCGCAACAGCAGCCCGCAGCAGGAACGGCAGACCACGGTCATGCTCACGCTGAGCCTGCCGTTGGGCGGATCCCATACTGCCAGCTATTCGATGAACCATACCAGTGGCCAGGGAACCAGCCATGACGTCAACCTGAGTGGCGCGTTGACCGATGATTATGCAGTGACCTATGCGCTGCAGGCCGGGATGAATTCCGGCAATGACAGAGGTGGGCATGGCTATGGTTCGGTGGGCTATGCCTCGCCTGTCGGGATCATGAACGTCAGCCACGCCTATGCACGCAACAGTTCGAATACCAACTTCGACTTCAGCGGCGCTGTCGTCGTGGATGGCAAGGGACCGCTGTTCGGTCAATCGCTGGGTGAAACCGCGATTGTGGTCGATGCGCCGGGTGCGGCAGACGTGCAGGTCGAGTCGTTCCCCGGGGTCCGTACCGACAGCAACGGACGTGCGCTGATTCCTTACGTCAGCCCGTACCGTGAAAACCGTATTTCGCTGGCACCCGATTATGACGATGCAACCGCGACGATCCAGCAGAACGTGCAGACGGTCGTGCCGACGCGGGGGGCGATTGCCGTGGCGTATTTCGAGACTGCGATTGGCCGTACGGTCATTGCCACGTTGCGAAGTGCCGACGGCAAGGTACTGCCATTCGGTGCGTCCATCTATGATGATGATGGCGAGCAGCGCGGCGTTGTCGGGCCTGTGGGGCGCTCATGGCTGACGGGTCTGCAGGGCCGCAACCATTTCCTGGTGAAATGGGGCGAACAGCAAGAGTTGCAGTGCACCTTTGAAATCGATGTGTCGGCTGCCGAGCAGGGAACCGATAAAGTACAGAAGGAATTCACATGCGCCTGAAGAGAGTGAATAGGGTCGGGATGATGCCGGCCGTGGCAGCTGCGCTGCTGGGCGTGGCTACGCTGCCGGCCATGACGAGCCAAGCCTATGCGGGCCCTCTGGATGCGCGGGCGGTTGCCTGCCGCCTTAATCAGGGGGGGACGACCAACAAGGGCAATAAATATATGGCCTACCGTTCATCAGGCTATGTCGTGGGTCTGTCTGCCGGCATGACCAGCCGGCCGTTGCCCGCCGAGGCGCAACGCGGCCAGATTCTGTTTTCCACCATGGATGCGGCATTGCCATCGCTTTACGGCGAGGCACAGGGGCAGGCTGCACCTCTGTATTATTGCCCGCCAGGCACGACCGAGAGATTCGATGGCAATGGAGCCTATATCGACAGTGCATACAAACTCTATGCGACAGGTGTGCCGGGGATTGGCTATCGGGTTTATTACTATATAAATGGTAGTGAGCAGATTTCTGCCCCGATCACTTTCAGCAATAACTACCAGACCGGGGCACTGGTATTTCCCATGAATGGGTCCGGCCAGAGTGGCTATCTGACGACACGAATCGATTTCGTGGCGACCGGCCAGCCCATCCAGCCTGGCGTCATCAGGGCCAATCAGATATTCGGGCAGGTGACGGTGCCGAATTCCGGGCTCAGTATTCCCTGGCAACTGTACAAGGTCTATATGAATCAGGACATCACGATTACCGTGCCGACCTGCAACGTGACCAACACTGCGGCATTGAACATGACATTGCCCGATGTATCGACTACCCAGCTGGTTGGTGGCAAAGGGGGCGCAGTGAGCGAAACCACCCTGCAGGTCAGTTGCTCAACGAGCAGTCGCGCCGCGCCTTCCCTGAAAATCACGGCCAACAGCCTGGTCAGTGGGCAGGTAGCGACGTTGCGCAATCAGGATACGGGCACGACAGGGGCCAAGGGGGTGGGCGTGCAACTGTCGTTGTGGGATCCGGCCATCGGCAGGTTTCGTGCGCCTGCCATTGGCAGCGAGGAAAAAAATGCGGGCACGGCAATCGGTGCCCTGCCGACCAATCTGTGGTCGTATCGCCTGGGGGCCAATTACAAGCAGGTGGATGCCACGGTTCAGGCAGGTGCCGTCAAGGCTACGGCAACGCTGACTTTCACGTACATGTAATTGGGAATGTTCTGGTATTCCGGCCCAAAGGGCTGGGATACACTGTTTTTTCCATTTTCAAGCAGCCTTGGAGGGTCGATATGTCGGGACTACCGGATCGGGAACAGTTGCGGGCCACACTCGCCAAGGTCATTGCCGAAACCTGCCGTTGTGATGCTGCGGCATTGTTGCGTGACGAGCCCTTCACCTCAGTGATCGAAAATTTCGATTCACTCTACATGCTGGAAATCATGCTGGGCATCGAGGTCGAATACGGACTGAGCGCAGATGATCTGTTGCCGCGCGACTATACGACCAGCGAGGAGCTGGCCGAGTTCTTTCCCTCCAATCTCACCGAACTGGCCGTGCATATCGAGAAAGTGGCCGAGCGCAAGGCGGCTGACGAGGCTGCCGGGATCCATCCGCCGACGCCCGAAAGCGTCGAGGCCGCATTGCGACGCCAGATCGAGGTGGAAGAACAGGCCCAGAAGGGAGAGCGTGCATGACCCGACGTGTTGTCATTACGGCGATGGGGCTGGCCAGTCCGGTCGGCGATACCCCTGACGCCTGTTTCGATGCCTTGATTGCCGGGGCCTGCGGCGTGACGCCGCACCCCGACTTCGCCATCGGCCGGGATGTCGGCTATGTGCGTGGCGACATGACTGCGAATCTGCCCGGCAACCAGGCCATCATGCTGGATCGAGTTTCCCATCTGGCGCTGTATGCCGCAAAGCAGGCGCTCGAGTCAGGCCGGCTTGGCACAGAGCAGCAGGCGGAGTGCGGCGTGTTTGTCGGTACAGGTATCGGCGGGGTATCCACGCTGTGCGATGCCGTGGGTGCCTTTCACGACAAAATTCCGCGCCGTGCCCAGTTGGTGATCCCCGC
>NZ_JBEFDG010000007.1:0-32447 GCF_040137905.1 Corticimicrobacter sp. | reverse complement strand
GCGTACGGGATACCAGTACCTTGCAGCAGTGGCTGCAGGGTACTGGTATCCAGTACCCTGCAGCAATTGCTGCAGGGCGGCCTCGGGCGTCAGTGCCCCCGACACCGGGCGAGCGGTCTGACCGGCGACCAGGTCCGGCGCAAAGAAAATCTGCAGCGGTGTCTGTTCGCCCAGCTTGAGCAGCGCATCGCCCAGTGGCTGCGCAGCGATGCTGATGCTGACGGTGTTGTCCTGGGCGCGGGCGGTGGGTGCCACGCCGAATGCAGCCGTCAGCGCAAGCGCCAGGGCAGTCATGCCGACCAGTAGGGTACGAGGGCGCGCCGATGCGGCTGCGCGAGTATTTGCAGTGTTCACGATCCTGTGTCTTCCGAATAGAAAAACCCTGCGCACGGAGTGCGCACCGAACCTTTTCTCAAGGTGTCGCCGGGGTGGCCGCGCCTGACGCGAACCTGGGCCCCTTCATCTATTCAGACGCACGACCCGCACAGGAACCGTAATGCAAACCACTATTATTTTGTAACTTACACGTTACATAGCTATTTTTATCTGGCAGCAATCCGGATCCGACCATCGAGCAGGCGGATCACCTGCACCGGAGCAATGGCAGGCAAGGCATCGATCATGGCTTCCGGATCATCGACACCAAACACCCCCGACACGCGCAACTGCCCCAGCGCAGCCGTCGCCAGTCGGGCCGGCTGTGCCAGGTAGCGGTTCATCTCGTCGATGACCTCGGCCAGCGCCACATCGTTGAACACCATCCTGCCGCGCTGCCAGGCCACCAGGTTGGCCACATCCGCCTGGCCCACCTCGCCCAGCGTCTGGTCGGCATAGGCCACGACCTGCTGGCCCGCACTCAGTCGACGTTCGTTGCGCGCCCACCAGCGGCCGTTATCGACGCGCACCGAGCCCGACTCCACACTGACCTGGGTCGAGGCCGCATCACGCCGGACATTGAAGCGTGTGCCAGTGACCGTCACCCGCCCCATACCCGCATTGACCACAAACGGGCGGGCTGCATCGTGGCTGACTTCAAAAAAAGCCTCGCCCTGGCGCAGCTCGACCAGCCGCAGGCCTTTCTCGAAGCGCACCACGACACGGGTACCGAAGTTCATGTGCAGAATGGAACCGTCGGGCAATGTGGCCTGATGACGCTCTCCCCTGCGGGTCATCAGCGTCAGGGCTTCCGGCTCGGCCGCGAACCAGCCGCGAGAAACCCCGGCCATGCCGGCGACAGCCAGCGTACAGGCCCCGGCCAGCCCCAGCCCGAAGCGGCGGCGTGCCAACCAGGGGCGAACGGGCGGAGCATCCTGCTCGTGCATCAGGGCCTGCAGCCGCGACTCAGGCACCGCCAGGGTCGCCTGCCAGAGATACGCCAGCCGCCGATACTGCTGCTCATGCTCGGGTTCGGCCGTGCGCCAGGCCTCGAAAGCGCGACGATCATCGTCCGACACCTCCCCGGACTGCATGCGCACGAACCACTGCGCAGCATCGCGGGGGTGCTCCAGCCTATCGTCGTGTGCCGGACGGCTGCCGGCAGGGGATTCAAAATGGGACATGATTCTGCAACCGCTCGTTGATGTGGCGCAGGGCGCGGCTCATGTGCTTTTCGACCATGCTGCGCGACAGCCCCATATCCTGTGCAATCTCTGTATGGCTCCAGCCCTCCAGGCGATGGCGGATGTAGACCTGCCTGCACTTGAGCGGCAACTCCTCCAGGGCCTCGGAGAGCGCATCGGCCAGTTGCTGGAATTCGATGCCGGTATCGGCTCCGGCCATCACTGGATGTTCCGTTTCCGCGAGATTGTCCAGCGGCATCATTTCCAGTGCACGTACATGACGATGTCGGCTGATCAGCCGGTTGGAGGTGCCGCGTGCCATATAGGCGCGGGGATCCTCGATGGCTCCCACGCCGTTCTCAAGCATGCCCAGCACGGTATCGTGCATGGCATCCTCGCCATCTTCGCGACCCAGCCCGCCACGCCGCCACGCGCCGATCAGCTCGCTGTAATGGGCGAGCCAACCTTTCTTGGGCTTGGCAGGGGAATGGGACATGATGCAAAAGACAGCAGGAAGATATACATCGGCGTTGGATCGAACCTTCAATTTTAATACCCATTCTCATCTGATTCATCCCACTGTTGCTTTTCCCCCATGAAAGGCATGCCGGATGCCGATACGGCAACACGTCCTGCCACCTTTACAATAGGCATCAGGCGCTTCGCCTGTCCGTTTACCCAACAGCCAGCCATGACAGACACTACGCCCTCTCCTTCAGCCTCCGCCGCCTCGAACCGCCCTGCCCCGGTCGTCCTGGTCACAGGGGCCGCGCAACGCATCGGTCGCGAAATCGCCCTGCACTTTGCCCGCCAGGGCTGGCGCGTGGCCGTGCACTACGGCCGCTCGGCAGAGGCCGCACGCGAAACCGCCAGCGCCTGCACCGCACTCGGGCAGCCCGCCTATCCGCTGCAGGCAGATCTGGGCGACGAACGCCAGACACGACAACTGGTTGCAGCCTGCCTGTCGCACTTCGGCCAGTTGGACTGCATCGTCAACAATGCTTCGGTCTTCGAGTACGACAACGCCACCGATTTCCGCTACGACCATCTGGCGCGGCACATGGCCTCCAATGCCGCTGCACCGATCGCACTGGCCCGCACCCTGCACGCCAGCATGCCCGAGTCGGCCCGCGCAGCCATCATCAATCTGCTGGACCAGAAACTCTACAACCCCAATCCGGATTACCTGTCGTATACCCTGTCGAAGGCCGCCCTGCACGAGGCCACACGACTGCTGGCGCAGGCCCTGGCACCGCGCCTGCGCGTCAATGCCGTGGCCCCCGGCCTGACACTGATCTCGGACACCCAGACACCCGAGAATTTCGAGCACCAGCACACCGCCATGCCGCTGGGCCGAGGGGCCGAGCCTGCCGACATCGCCGCTGCCGTCCATTTCCTGGCCACTGCCACCGCCATTACCGGCGTGACGCTTTGCGTGGACGGGGGACAGCACCTCCAGCCTTCGGCCAGGGACGTGATGTTCCAAAGCTGACGCAATCCGCCCCATATCTCGCTGCAATGGCAGCCCGGCGGCAGCGGGCCGCCAAGGCGCACCCGGACGGCATGCGCTAGAATCCTGACCTTGCTCCCTGTCCACACCCATGCCATCATGCCCAGTGCCCTGATTCACCCCAAGCTGACCGACTGCCGCCGCCTGTTCCTGCGCAACTATGAAGTGCACATCAACATCGGCGTCCACGATTTCGAGAAACGGGGTGAGCAGCGCGTGCTGATCAACGTCGAACTGTTCGTGCCGCTGGCACTGAGCACACCGCGCCAGGATCAGTTGCATGAAGTGCTGGACTACGACTTCATGCGGGCCACCATTGCCGCGCGCGTCGAACAAGGCCACATTCACCTGCAGGAAACGCTGTGCGACGACGTTGCCCACGCCCTGCTGAGCCACGAACAGGTCCGCGCCGTGCGTGTTTCAACCGAAAAACCCGACGTCTATCCCGACTGCGATGCCGTGGGTGTCGAAGTCTTCCATATCAAGCAGGACTGAGCAGATTGCCATGAGCCAGGCCGAACTGAAGCAGCGCCAGGAACGCAACAAGCTGTCCAAGCGCCTGATGCGCGAAACCGGACGCGCCATCGCCGACTTCAACATGATCGAGGAAGGTGACAAGGTCATGGTCTGCCTGTCGGGCGGCAAGGACTCCTACAGCCTGCTCGACATCCTGCTGACCCTGCGCGAGCGCGCCCCCATCCACTTCGATATCGTCGCCGTCAACCTGGACCAGAAGCAACCCGGCTTTCCCGACCATATCCTGCCGGCCTATCTCGAATCGATCGGCGTGCCCTACCATATCGAGACGCAGGATACCTACTCCATCGTCACGCGCCTCATCCCCGAGGGCAAGACGATGTGCTCACTCTGTTCGCGGCTGCGGCGCGGCATTCTGTACCGTGTCGCCAGCGAACTGGGAGCCACCAAGATCGCGCTGGGCCACCACCGCGACGACATCCTCGGCACGTTTTTCCTGAACCTGTTCTATGGCGGCAAGATGAAAGCCATGCCGCCCAAACTGGTCTCCGACGACGGTCGCCACACCGTCATCCGGCCACTGGCCTATGTCGTGGAAAAGGACTTGATCGCCTACGCCGACTGGAAGGCATTTCCGATCATCCCCTGTAATCTCTGCGGGTCCCAGGAAAACCTCAAGCGCCAGGAGGTCAAGCGGATGCTGCAGCAGTGGGAAAAGCAGCATCCCGGCCGCGTCTGGAACACTTTCTCGGCTC
This sequence comes from Corticimicrobacter sp., assembly GCF_040137905.1. Taxonomy (NCBI): domain Bacteria; kingdom Pseudomonadati; phylum Pseudomonadota; class Betaproteobacteria; order Burkholderiales; family Alcaligenaceae; genus Corticimicrobacter; species Corticimicrobacter sp. The sequence goes on along the minus strand of NZ_JBEFDG010000007.1, from coordinate 28,146 downwards.
TGTCATCCGTCGTGCCGTCGCACCTGATGGATCGCAACCTGTTCGATTTCGAGGGATTGCGACCCACCGGGATTCCCGATGCACAGGGCGACACGGCATTCGACCACGTCGAGCCAGAGCCGCCCGTATCGCACGCGACGCAGGACGACGAGAACGAGCCAGAGGCTGCTGCCCCCCGATCCGGTGCCGACGAACACAGCATCCGCATCGACACGATCTCGCGCCTGCCATCACGGCAAGCCAGCTAACTCAAAAGGCCCTGGACACCGAGAACAGTACGCCCAGGCGACCACCATCCTTGCCCTTGTTGGTAGCGTACCAGTTGTCCTTGGTGGCCCCTACCGCTGCCAGGCCCAGCGTCCAGCCCTGGATGTCCTTGGTCACGCCAAGCTGGTAATCCACATAATGCCCCAGGCTGTCCCCCTCGCGGTTGACGGTATTCTTGAGCTTCTGGTAACCCAGATGCGCGTTCAGGCCCCAGCCGTCGCCCAGGTCATAGGCAGCTTCTGCTGCCAGGTACCAGGTACCCTTGGTATCCTCGGCCTTGAAGAAGTCGCTGGGCGTATATGAGTACTTCAACCCGTAGCTGCCATAGCGGCCCGTGTCGTAATCAAGGCCGAGATACAGGTCGGTATTGTTGATCGGACCGCTTTTTTCCGGATTGATCTTGTTCGCGTCCGAACCGGGATAGTAGTAATACAGCACCCCGACGTCGATCCCGACCCCGCTGTCGCCCAGCGCCCCTTTCCAGCCACCATAGAAGTCCATCTCAAGATTGCCGTCCGGGAACAGGTCATCGCTGACATTCGAATTCCAGTTGCCCAGGTAGAAGCCGGACGAATGCTCGACATCGAAACCGAGCTGGATCGCCGGCTTGAAATTGGTCTGCGTGTAGCCCCGGAAGCGGTAGTCATTGACGATGGTCGCATTGCCGCTGATCGAGAATTCGGACAATGCGTCCTGGGCCATCGCCGCAGGCGCGAAGGCCGCTCCGGCAAACATGGCACATACGAGCGGGACACTACGGAATGTTGTTTTCATGATGCGCGTTCCTGAGCAAGGGTCGGACCTGGGAGTATCAACCTGGTGCCACCCGCACGATGCAGATGGCCCAACCGATCACAAGCAAGATCAGTGCCAGCGCAATCAGGCCGCCGACCGACCTTCCCTGTCCGTTTTCCGCACATTCATGGCGCATGCAGGCATACGAGCCACACGGCCGCGCACCATCCGGGCGCACGCCTGCACGCTATTGGGTCTGTCCTGCGTAGCACACGGGCGAGCTGCGCGTACCGTCCTCGCAGGCCCGGTCTTCTGCCGACAGCGCATCCAGCACAGCCTGGCGCAAGGCAGGCAGGTGAGAACGTCCGGGATCCCGGCTGGCCGTCAACAGCAGCACAGGCCCCTGGCGCACATGCCGCATCAGCGGCACGAGTGTGTCAGGGCTGCCATCGAGCTGTTTGCGATAGGCCACCGCGAAGGCGTCGTAGTCGATTTCCTCGTGGTGATAGGCGCTGCGCAAGGCAGGTGCAGGTGCCGCATCGCGATACCACTCATCTGCCGGCAGGGTTGCCTTGGCCATGCCACGCGGCCAGAGACGGTCTGCCAGTATGCGCATGCCGCCGGCCAGCGGCGAAGGCGCGTCGTATATTCTGCCCAGCTCAATGGAATAGTCATGCATAATGCACCTCCGTTTCCGCAATTGATTGTCGCCATGAATACCTTGCCACCCGATCTGGAAAAACGCCTGATGGAGCTGGAAATCAAGGCGGGACTGGCCGACGACCTGCTCGACCAGCTCAACCATACTATTTTCCGACAGCAGCGCCAGATCGACCTGCTCGGACGCGAACTGGCCGAACTGCGCAAGCAGTCGCAGGAAAGCCGCCAGCCGCAGGCCCGCAGCCTGACGGACGATATACCGCCCCATTATTGACTGCCGGACACGGCCTAACGTCCCTGTAATATGCCTGCGTAGCGCTACTACGATGCCGGCAGGCAATACGGATCGCTATTTCAACAGCGGCAGCTTGCTGCCCGCAATGGCTCGCTCGCGCACCACGTCGCCCCGGAACTGGAAGAGTTTGGCTGGCCGACCCGCCGTGCCCTGTGACATCCGGCCGGTTTCCTCGACCAGTTCCTGCTGCTCGATGAAACGCCGGAAATTCTGCTTGTGCAGCTTGCGACCTGCGACCGTCTCGAACGCCTGCTGCAGCTGCAGCAGCGTAAAGACCGGCGGCATCAGTTCGAACACCACGGGGCGATAACGGATCTTGGCGCGCAGCCGTGCCAGTGCCGTCGCCAGAATGCGGCGATGGTCGTCCATCATTTCCTGCCCGGAGACGAACATGGGCAATACGGCCTCACCTCCGCCTTGCCGGCCGTCACGATGGGCTTCGGCCACCAGCCCCGCTTCGAACATCAGCTCGTAGCGCTGCAAGACCATTTCCTCATGCCAGGTGTCGGCCTCCTGGCCGAACGTGAAGTTCAGCCGCAGGCGCCGCCTGCGCCGCGCCGAGGCATCCGGTGCCGCGCCTGCCCAGCGCTGCAGGGCCGGCAGGATCGCATCCTGCAGGATGGCCGGCATGCCGTCGCGCCAGTCTTCCCAGGGAAAATAGCGGTAGCAGTCCTGCCAGCTCACATCGGCAGCCATACGGGCATCGCGCACCTGGGTCAGACCCAGGTAGCTGATAGAAATCATCCGCTGATCGCTGGCATCGGTCCGGTCACCATCGGCAAAGGTATACAGTTGCTCGACATACCCAAGGGGATGCTGGGTCTGCGCCTCGACCCAGCGACGCAGGCCAGCCTGCAGCGAACGATGGCCGGACTCGAAAGGTCCCGAAGGCAGTTGCGTGGCCTCACTGCGCGTCAACACACAGGGGCTTGCATCATGTACGGCCACCAGTACGGCCACCAGCTCTGCAGCAACGGCATGATCGGGTACTGCGGGGCGGACGGTCATTGGCTGGCTTTGAAATTTCCACTCGGGCCCACATTATAGGAAAATGCAGGGATGATCCCCCATCCCCCACCTGTCGCATCCGCCAGTGCCGATCACTCGCTCAACAGTTGGTGGCAGGCCGAGGCAGTGCGCCTGCGCGAACTGCGCAGCGGCCCGCTGGATGACACCGAAGCGGTGCGTATCGCCAGTATCCGCCACAAAACGCCAACCGACCGGCTGCTGGCCCGGGCCCGCCATCTGGCCGAGAGGGACGGGCTGGCTGCCGCCATCGAGGGATGGCGCAACAACGCCCGATTTCTCGTATTGCTGCTGGCAACGACCGCCATTCTTGCCGGCATCGGCGCGGCGGCAACAGCGCTGGGTGCCGGCACACGCAGCGTCAATCTCCTGTGGGCCTTGGGCAGCCTGCTGGCCCTGCCCTCGCTGACCCTGCTGCTCTGGCTGGCCAGCCTGGCAGCAAGCCATCGCACCAATGCCATCCTGCCTGGCCGCATCTGGCTATGGTGCGCACGCAAGCTGGCCCGCGCCCCCGCCCGACTGCTGACAATCAACGCACTCGTATCGCTCCTGTCCCGACATGGCCTGCTGCGCTGGCTGCTAGGCACTCTCAGTCATGCATGGTGGCTGCTGATGCTGATCACGACCTGCTGCGCCTTGCTGGTCATGCTGTCATTGCGTCGTTATGGTTTCGCCTGGGAAACCACCCTGCTGACACCCGACGCTTTCGTCTCCCTGCTGCAGACCCTGGGCAAGGCGACGGGCCTATTGGGGTTGCCGGCACCGGATGCGGCAGTGATCCGTGCCAGCCATGATGCCGCCGCCCTGCCGGCTGACGCGCATGCCCAATGGTCACGCTGGCTGCTGGGTGCCGTGCTGGTCTATGGCTTGCTGCCACGCATCCCGGCCCTGCTGTTCTGCCTGCTGCGCCTGCAACACGGTCTGTCACGACTCAGCCCTGACTGGCAGTTGCCTGGATGGGCCAGCCTGGAGACACGCCTGCAGTATCGCGCGCCGTCCCCCGTGATTGATGCCCCTGCTCCAGACCAGGATCCGGTCAGGATGCTGGCAGATGTCCACGCTGCCCCCTCCCCACGGCTGACACTGGTCCCGGACAGCCGGATCCTCGCCGGGCTGGAGTTGCCGGATGACCTGCCATGGCCTCCCTCGCCGATGCCCGCCAATGTGACCGATGCCGGCATCGCCGACAGCCGCGCCCAGCGCCACGCCCTGCTCGATGCGCTGTCGCGCCAGCCAGCAGCCCGCCTGCTGCTGTGCTGCGATCCTCGCCAGACGCCGGATCGGGGACTAATGCATCTGATCGCGGAACTGTCCAGGCAGGCAGGCCAGACCCGGCTGCTGTTCTGCGCTCCGCAGCACAACAGCGCCTTTCCAGAAACCATGGACACCCGATACACCGCATTGCCACGACTGGCAGCCTGGCATGACCGCCTGGCCGACGCCGGCCTGCAGTCTCTTCTGGTGGCCCCCGGACCAGCCGATGCCGACACCCTGCGCAAAGTACTGGACTGGCTGGGCGCAACAGATATGGACTCGCACCGATGACAGCGACCACTTCCAAATTGACGCTGGCCATCGTCGGGCACACCAATACCGGCAAGACATCGCTGTTGCGGACCCTGACCCGGGATCCATCCATCGGCGAAGTGGCCGACATGCCCGGCACCACCCGGCATGTGCAACAGGTCACGCTCGATGCCGGCCCGGCAGGCCGCATCGTGCTGGCCGACACACCAGGGCTGGAGGACGGCATCGGCCTGCTCGATTACCTGGACCAGCTCTGCCCGCCTCAGGCGCGCCTCGACGGTCCGGCACGGCTGACGCAATTTCTGGCATCCCCAGGCGCGCACACGCGCTTCGAACAGGAAGCCCGTGTCATTCGGCAACTGCTCGACAGCGATGCGGCTCTCTATGTGATCGATGCCCGCGACCCCGTACTCGGCAAGCATCGCGACGAACTGGCCATCCTGCAGGGCACCGGCCGCCCCTTGCTGCCGGTGCTCAACTTCATGCACGATCCGGGTCAGCGCAGCCAGGCCTGGCGCACGGCACTGGCCCGGCTGGGACTGCATGTCACGGTTGAATTCGACACCGTGGCACCGGAGCTGGATGGCGAAGTCCAGTTGTACGGCAAGCTGGCTACCCTCCTCGATGCGCACAGCCACCTGCTGCAGGGATGGCTGGACACCCTGGCGGCACAACGCCGTCGCCGTCACGATACAGCCGCCAGTCTGATCGCCGAGCTGCTGCTCGATGCCGCTGCATTGCGCCTGAGCTGCGCGCCGGACGAAACCAGCGTACGCCACGCCAGCCAGCAGTTGCAGGATACGGTGCGCCAACGTGAACAGCACTGCGTCAGCGAACTGCTGGCCCTCTATCGCTTCGGCCCTGCCGACTACGCAGCCCATCCGCTTCCGCTGATCGAGGGGCGTTGGGACATGGATCTGTTTCATCCCCAGGCGTTGCGCCATATGGGCATCCGTGTCGGCAAAGGCATGGCGGCAGGTGCCATGGCCGGCGCTGCCGTCGATGTCTTCACTGCCGGACTGAGCCTGGGGGCTGCCGCCATGCTGGGCGCTGCTGCCGGTGGCCTGTGGCAAGGCGCGGAGACCTGGGGAAAACGGCTGGCAGGCCGTCTGCGTGGTAGCCGCGAACTGACCGTGGACGATGCCATCCTGCGGCTGCTGGCCTTGCGCCAGCAATCTCTGGTACAGGCACTGGAAAACCGCGGCCATGCCGCAACCGCCCCCATCGCAGCGGCGCAGGCAACACGCGATACATGGCAGGAAGGGCCGCTGCCTGCTCCCCTGGAAGCGGCGCGAGCCCATCCCGAATGGTCCAGCCTGAGCCCGGACTACGCAGTGGACAGCGAACGCCAGGCCTCAATCACCGCCCTGGCACAGACCCTGGACCTCAATCCGCCGGAAATCGGCTGAACCATTGAGCAGCGACAGCCGTCGCCCCAAGGGGCGTCTTTTGTCTTGGGACGGCTTGGCGACAAAAAGACACATTTACGTGCAGACCCTGCATGTACAATCGCCACATCGCATGCCCTATCCAATCGGCATGCGGCAGCGGGCACCTCAAGGTGCCCCGATCGTTTCGGCAGCATGCCGACCCGTTTTCTCCTTATCGCGTTCCCCCGGATTGGAGCGGTCCAAAGCACGGACTGCAGGCGGAATGCCGGAGCTTCTTTTGTCTACCTCGATTTCCTTTTCCGACCTCGGTCTGGCCGAGCCGTTGCTGCGCGCCATTGTCGAAGCCGGCTACACCCAGCCCACCCCGATCCAGGCCCAGGCCATTCCGCAGGTGCTGCAAGGCGGCGACCTGCTGGCAGCCGCCCAGACCGGTACCGGCAAGACGGCAGGCTTCACCCTGCCTATCCTGCATCTGCTGTCGCAGAGCACTCCCGCACAACGCAAGGCCGGTCGGCCTCGCTGCCTGATCCTGACGCCCACTCGGGAATTGACCGCGCAGGTCGCCGAGTCGGTACAAACCTACGGCAAGCACACCAAGCTGAGTTCAATGGTGATGTTTGGCGGCGTCAATATCAACCCGCAGATCACCGCGCTGCGCAAGCCGCTCGATATTCTGGTCGCCACGCCTGGCCGCCTGCTCGATCACGCCGGCCAGAAAACAGTCGATCTGTCCGGTGTCGAGATTCTGGTGCTCGACGAAGCCGACCGCATGCTCGACATGGGGTTCATCCGCGACATCCGCAAGGTGCTCGCCCTGCTGCCCAAGCAGCGCCAGAACCTGCTGTTCTCGGCCACGTTCTCGGACGAGATCCGTGAGCTGGCCAAGGGCGTGCTGCACAATCCGGGCGAAGTCTCGGTCGCCCGTCGCAACACCGCCTCCGAACTGGTCGAGCAGTCGGTGCATCTGGTCGCCCAGAACCAGAAGCGCGACCTGATCAGCCACATCATCCGCAACCACGGCTGGCATCAGGTGCTGGTGTTCACCCGCACCAAGCACGGTGCCAACCGCCTGGCCGAAAAGCTGGTCAAGGACGGCCTCTCGGCCGCTGCCATTCACGGCAACAAGAGCCAGGCGGCACGCACTCGCGCACTGGCCGGTTTCAAGAGCGGCGACGTGGCCGTTCTGGTCGCCACCGATATCGCCGCACGCGGTCTCGATATCGACCAATTGCCACAGGTCGTCAACTTCGAGCTGCCCAACGTGCCCGAAGACTACGTGCATCGTATTGGCCGCACCGGCCGAGCCGGAGCCTCGGGTGCCGCCATCTCGCTGGTTGCGCCTGACGAGCTTAAGCTGCTCAAGGCTATCGAGCGTCTGATCAACCGCACCATCGAACGTGCACCGGTCGAGGGTTGGACACCGTCCGAAGCAGCCGCCAAGGAATCGGAAGATGCCGAGCGCCGCGAACCCGGTCGAGGTGCCCGCAGCGGCCAGCGCCGGGAAGGCGGCAACCGTGATCGCCAGCCGCGTGCCCCGCGTGCGGACCGGCCCGCCGGTGAAGCCCGCACCGAAGCTTCCGGCAACCGGCCTCGCCAGAACGCCGGCAACGACCGTCGCCCCAGCGATGGGCAGCGCCGGCAGGATGATCGGCGACCGGCCCAGGGCACGGCACGCAGCAGCCGCCCGGCTGCGCTGCTCGGCAAGTAAGCCGCCCTCCTGAATCCAGGATCGGGCGGTCATCGCGGCCGCCTCGTCGATGCGGTCAAAACTGATCTAGAATGATTGGCCTCGCAGCCGATGGACAACACACCGTTGTCCATCGGCTGCTCTTCCTGATGCGCCCACCAATCATGACTCTCTCTACCTGGTTCACCTTCATGCTGGCCGCATGGGCCATCTCCATCTCGCCCGGTGCCGGTGCCGTCTGTTCCATGTCGTGCGGTCTCAAATACGGTTTTCGCAAGGCATTCTGGAATACGCTGGGCCTGATCATGGGCATCATGCTGCAGATCCTCGTTGTCAGTCTGGGGCTGGGTGCCTTGCTGGCCACATCGGAGCTTGCCTTCAGCCTCGTCAAGTGGCTGGGCGTGGCCTACCTGATCTACCTGGGCATCAGGCAGATCAGGGGGCCTACCGGCCCGATTGCCGACGACCCCGTCTCGCCCCATGACGCATCGGCCCGCACACTCTTCACACGCGGCTTCCTGATCAATGCCAGCAACCCCAAGGGCACCGTTTTCCTGCTCGCGGTCGTGCCGCAGTTCCTCAATCCAGGCGCGCCCCTGGCAGGTCAGTATGGCGTCATCGCCGCGACCCTGGCCTTCACCGATCTGGTGGTCATGAGCCTGTATGCCCTGCTGGCGGCCAGGGTGCTGACCCTGCTGCGCAGCCCGCGCCACATCGTCTGGATGAATCGCACGTTCGGCAGCATGTTCGTCCTCGCAGGCGTGGCACTGGCCTCTTTCAAACGCACATAGAAGTCCGAAAACGGCCAGCAGCCCCGAGGGGCACGGTGCTAATCTGCACGCATGCAGCCCACCGACACCGCCCCCCTCTCATTGTCTCCTTCCCTGTGTGAACAGGCGCGTCTCAGCCGTGATCCGCGCTTTGACGGCCTGTTTTTCACGGCGGTCCTCAGCACCGGGATCTATTGTCGGCCGGTCTGTCCCGCCCCGGTACCGCGCCCCGAGAATGTCCGCTACTACGGCAGTGCAGCCGCCGCTGAATCTGCCGGTTTCCGCCCCTGCCTGCGCTGCCGCCCGGAACTGTCCCCCGGCGATGGCAGTTGGCGGCGCGGCGACACCGTACTGGCGCGCGCCCTGAAACTGGTCGAAAGCGGCTTCCTGTCTGAACACGATATCGGTGCCCTCGCCACACGCGTCAACCTGGGCGAACGACAGTTGCGCCGGCTCTTTCACGAACGACTGGGCGCATCGCCGCTGCGCGTGCACCAGACGCGCTGCCTGCTGTTCGCCAAGCAACTGCTGACGGAAACCACCCTGCCCGTGACCGATGTCGCCCTGGCCAGCGGCTTTGGGAGTCTGCGGCGCTTCAATGCAGCATTCCGCGATGCCTACCGGATGCCGCCGGGACAGTTGCGCCGCCAGCATGGCAGGGTGGAGGGTGGCACACTGACGCTGCGGCTCGGCTATCGCCCACCCTACGATTTCGCTGCCATGCTGGACTTTCTCCAGGCCCGCGCCATTCCCGGGGTCGAGCACATCGAGGCCGACAGCTATGCCCGCCTGATCGGCTGCGCCGACACACCAGGCTGGCTGCGGGTATCGGCCCCTGCCGATACCCGCCAGGCATTGCGGCTGGAAATACACGGTGCGGCCCCCGCACAACTGCCCGATATCATTGCGCGCCTGCGCCGCATGTTCGACCTCGACGCCGATCCAGCCGCCATCCATCACACACTGGCGGCCGACCCTCGCCTGCAGCCGTTGCTGCAGCAACGGCCCGGCCTGCGCCAGCCTGGCGGCTGGGACGGTTTTGAAGTCGCGGTTCGTGCCGTGCTGGGCCAGCAGATCAGCGTGGCAGCCGCACGCACACTGGCAACCCGGCTGGTGGAGCGCTATGGGCCGACTGTCGGCGCAGCACCGGAAAAAGGACTGGAGCGCCTGTTCCCCACTCCCGACACCCTGGCCAGCGCCGACCTGACAAGCATCGGCCTGCCCCGGACACGTGCAGCCACACTGCAGGGCGTGGCCCAGGCGCTCCTCGATGGCCGGGTCGATTTTCGCCATGACCGGACACTGGACGATTTCGTGGCCCGCTGGCAGGCCCTGCCCGGCATCGGGCCCTGGACAGCGCAATACATTGCGCTGCGGGCCCTGGGGCATCCCGACGCATTTCCTGCAGAAGACCTGGTGTTGCAGAAAGCCTTGCCCACAGACGGCTCCCGCCTGAGCGCCCGTGCTCTGCTGGAGCAGGCACAGGGCTGGCGTCCCTGGCGTGCCTATGCCGTCATGCACCTGTGGAAACAGGCGGCCGGCGCACCACGCTCCCACATTCCCTCGGAAACACCTCCCACGCCCAGCCTGAGTGCAGCATGATCGCCCATACCCACATCGATAGCCCGCTCGGCCCGCTGCTGCTGGCCGCCAACCGGCACGGCCTGTGCCTGATCGAGTTTCCCTCGACCCGGCACCCTTATCCGCGCACGGGCACCTGGCGCGAGCAACCGGATCATCCTGTGCTGCAACAGGCACGGAGCCAGTTGAGCGAATATTTTGCCGGCCAACGCCGCATCTTCGATCTGCCTCTGGCACCGCAGGGCACGCCTTTCCAAATGACTGTCTGGCAGGCGCTGGCCAGTATTGGCTATGGTGAAACACTCAGTTATGCAGGGCTGGCCGAACGCGTCCGGCACCCTCGCGCAGCACGCGCCGTCGGTGCGGCCAATGGCCGCAATCCCTTGCCCATCGTCCTGCCCTGCCACCGGGTCATCGGCACCAACGGCAGCCTGACCGGCTTTGCCGGCGGCCTGCCGGCAAAGCGCTTCCTGCTTTCACACGAAGGTGCCCTACCGCAGGCAACACTGAGGCCTGGCATGTAGGGTCCCGTTTCGTGGGCAACGGGGCCCGGCCTGCTCAAGGTGCCGTATCGACCAGCACCAGTTCGGCATCTTCGTGCGCCGTAATGTGAATTTCATCCTCATCACGCAGTGCCGCACCATCGCGGGCATGCAACGTCACACCGTTGACTTCGACCCGCCCCGAGGCCGAAACCAGGTAGCCGAAACGATCACGTCCCAGTCGGTAGACCGTGCTTTCCCCGGCCTTGAGCGTCGCCCCGGACACACGGGCATCGGCCCGGATCGGCAAGGCATCGACATCACCGACCATGCCGCTGGCCAGCGACACGAAACGGCCGGAGCGATCCCCCCGGGGAAACGGCTTGGTTCCCCAGCCCGGCGCACCGCCCTTCTGGTCAGGCAGTATCCAGATCTGGAACAGCGTCGTGGTTTCCGACTCCAGGTTGTACTCGGCGTGGCGGATGCCCGTGCCAGCGCTCATCACCTGCACGTCGCCTGCCGCCGTCCGCCCCTTGTTGCCCAGGCTGTCCTGGTGGGAGATGGCACCGGTACGGACATAGGTAATGATTTCCATATCGGCATGCGGATGTGGCGGAAAGCCGGTCTGCGAAGCGATCTCATCGTCGTTCCAGACGCGCAGCGCACCCCATCCCATGCGGGCGGGATCGTGATAGCTGGCAAAGGAAAAGTGATGCCGGGCATTGAGCCAGCCGTGGTCGGCGTGTCCCAGCGATTCGAAAGGTCTGCGTTCGATCATGATGCTGCTCCCTGGAAATGAATTGATGAAGCCAGTTTACGCACCCACCCGAAGCAATGAAATAGAATGAATGGAAAACCATCATTTCGATTATTGACATGAAAAAATTGCCAGACCTGGAAGCCTGGGCCATCTTCGCCAAGGTCGCGGAAACCGGCTCCTTCGCGCGTGCCGCCACGGAATTGGGCCTGTCCCAGGCCACCGTATCGAAAGCCGTCAGCCGACTGGAGCAGCGCCTGCACACCAACCTGCTGCAGCGTACCTCGAGGCGACTGTCACTCACCGCCAGCGGGCAGGCTGCACAGGAACGCGCCGCCCGCCTGCTGCAGGAGGGCGAGGCCATCGAAGCGGACATCACGGAGCAATCCGGCAGTCTGCGGGGACAGATCAGGCTGGCCGTCCCCATGTCGTTCGGCATTGCCCATCTGGCCCCGGCCCTGCCGGATTTCATGCAGGCCCATCCCGACATCAGCCTGGACGTGAATTTCAGCGACGAACAGGTCGATATCGTGGCGGGTGGCTACGACCTGGCATTGCGCATCTCGACGCTCGATGACTCCAGCCTGCTGGCGCTGCGCCTGTGTACCGTCCGCATCCTGCCGGTCGGTGCCCCCGACTGCTTTGCCCGGCATGGGCAGCCCCGCCATCCGCGCGACCTGGCCAGCTTGCCGGCTCTGGAGTACGCCTATGCCCGCAGTGGTCGGACCTGGCAGTTCACGCACCCGCAGCAGGGCGAATTCAGCCAGGTCATGGCCGCGCCCCTGCGCGTGAACAACGCCGACGCACTGCTGCCCGCCCTGCGCAGCGGCCTGGGTCTGGCGCTGCTGCCCGAATTCCTGGTCTGGACAGACCTGCAGACGGGCACCCTGCAAACCTGCCTGCCGGACTGGCAGGCGCACCCGATTGCCCTGTACATCGTCACGCCGCCCGGCAGGCTGCGTCCGACACGCGTACAGGTCCTGATCGATTTCCTGGCAGCCCGCTTCCGGCAACCTCCCTGGGGATGGCTTGAGGGATCCCGCAACCTGCAATAGCGCGACTCGATCTTCACCCTGCAGGGCCATGTGCAGTTGGCTTGTGCGGACACAACGCGCCACGTTTGTTTCCCGCGCCCATATCGGCGAAAATAGCAGGCTAAGCACCATCAACACGCACTTAAAAGAACACCATCCATGTCACATGACGCGCTCCTGCAGGAAGTCTCCAAACGCAGGACTTTCGCCATCATTTCCCACCCTGACGCGGGCAAGACCACGCTGACGGAAAAGCTGCTGCTGTTCGCAGGAGCCATCCAGATCGCCGGCAGCGTCAAGGCACGCAAGGCTTCGCGCCATGCCTCGTCAGACTGGATGGAGATCGAAAAGCAGCGCGGCATTTCGGTGGCCTCGTCGGTCATGCAGATGGAATACCGCGACTGCGTCATCAACCTGCTCGACACCCCTGGGCACCAGGACTTCTCCGAAGATACCTATCGCGTACTGACTGCCGTGGATGCTGCCCTGATGGTGATCGATGCCGCCAACGGTATCGAGCCGCAGACCATTCGCCTGCTGCAGGTCTGCCGTGCACGCAATACCCCCATCATTACCTTCATCAACAAATTCGACCGCGAAGTCCAGGAACCGCTCGATCTGCTGTCCGAAATCGAATCGCACCTCGGCATGGATGCCGTGCCATTCTCCTGGCCCATCGGCATGGGTCGCAAGTTCGGTGGCGTGTTCGACATCCGGCGCAATCAGATGCGCGTCTTCAAGCCGGGCGAAGAGCGCCGTGCCGGTGATGACGAACTGATTGCAGGCCTCGACAACCCCGAGATCGCCCGGCGTTTCGACGAACACTACGACAAGGCCCGCGAAGAGATCGAGCTGGTGTCCGAAGCGGCTCCCGCATTCGACCATGAGGCCTTTCTCGCCGGCAAGCAGACACCTGTTTTCTTCGGCTCGGCCATCAACAACTTCGGCGTACAGGAAGTGCTCGACACCCTGGTCGACTTTGCGCCGTCTCCCGGCTCACGTCAGGCGCTGCAGCGCGAAGTCAGGCCCGACGAAGCCAAGTTCACCGGCGTGGTCTTCAAGATCCAGGCCAACATGGACCCGGCCCACCGCGACCGCGTGGCCTTCGTGCACGTCTGCAGCGGCCGCTTCGAGCGCGGCATGCGCATCAAGGTCAGCCGTACCGGCAAGGACATGCGTCCCAACAACGTGGTGTCTTTCCTGTCGCAGCGACGCGACCTGCTCGACGAAGCCTACGCAGGCGACATCATCGGCATCCCCAACCATGGCGTGTTGCAATTGGGCGACACTCTGACCGAGGGGGAAACACTGCAATACACAGGGTTGCCTTTTTTTGCACCCGAACTGTTCCAGGCAGTCGAGGTCAAGGATCCGCTGCGCACCAAGCAGCTGCGCCACGGCCTGGCCCAGCTCGGCGAGGAAGGCGCGATCCAGGTCTTTCGCCCCGAGGCAGCAGGCGGTGCCCTGCTGCTGGGTGCTGTCGGTCAGTTGCAGTTCGAAGTCGTCGCCCATCGGCTCAAGACCGAGTACGGCGTCGATGCCCGGATGATGCCTTCGCGCTACACGATGGCACGCTGGATCACAGCCGAAGATCCCCGCGCACTGCGCAAATTCATGGATGCCAACGCTGCCCATATCGCCTATGATGTGGTCGATGCGGCCGCTTTCCTGATCACCTCGCATGCTCAGTTGAGGGTGGCCGAAGAACGCTATCCCGAGATCCGCTTCCATGCCATGCGCGAACACAGCGGCCGGGTGTTCGGCAGCAACAATTAAGCACTCTCCATGTCCTGGCGTATCCTGATCCTGATCCTGGCGATTTTCATGGGCCTGTCGGCCTGGGGCGGCATGAAGCTTGGCGACCAGCTTGTCGCCAATGCCCCCATTGCCGAAGCCCCCCCCAACCAGTCCGGCCTGGGTACCGACGAAGCCGTACTGGATGCCGACGGCAAGGCCTACACCGCCCAGCCCCCACAGCCCCGGGTAGACGGCACACTGGGCGTACCGCCCACAGCAGACACCATCCGGACTGCCGACGCCGACAGTGCCCCGCTCAAGTCACTCTTCGATGCCCCCACCGAGGCCAGCATTCTCATCTCGCGTGACCCGCTCACCAAGGATGAACTGGCCCGCATCATGAATCTGGAAGCGGACAGCGCCGGCGTACAGCAACAATTCGTGCTGGTACCACCGCCCGGCCAGAACAACCAGCTCCCGGCACTGCAGCCGCTCGAACTGCCCGCCAGCGAGCAGGCTGCTGCGGCCACGGCAGCCTCGGTCGGCAACGACACGCAGGGCGGCAACTGGCAGCAGGCCCTGCGCGCCGAGCTGGCCCGCTGCGCCGAGACCGGTTTTTTCGAGCGGCCCACCTGTGCATGGAATGCGCGCAATCACTACTGCGAACCCAACAATGGCTGGGGCACGATTGCCGAGTGCCCGCGCCGTAACCGTTTCTGAGCGCAGCCATAGCCCAAGGGCAACGGCGCATCACACACTGCGTATCCTGGCATGAAGATTCCGCCCAGCATGCGCAGTGAGCTCGGCCGCTGGAATGGCGGCAAGGGCATCGACCTGGAAAGCTGGATCGGCTGCGAAGGCAACTTCTCCCTCGCCATTGGATATGCCGCCGCATTCTGGCCCGAGTTCGAAGAAATCTCGGGCTATATCCTGCGGGCCGGCACCCCGGCCAATCTGATCCAGGAATACGAAAAGCGGCTTGGACAGTCTTCCCGCCATCAGGTCGAAGCCACGCTGAACCATATCCACATCGCCGACCTGCACGGTGCCGGCTGCCCGGACATTGCACCTGACAAGCTGCAGACACTGGGCCAGACGCTGCAACAGATGACCGCAGCCAAACTCGCCTGCACCTATCCGGACCGCCCCTGCACAGTGGACCTGCATATCCCGGACGATCCGTTTGCATTCAACGGCTACACACTGACCTTCTGGCAGACATCGCTGCATACGACATGACTGCACCCAAACGTTTTCTCGACACCGGCGACCGGCTGATATCGTTTGCCATAGAAGAAGTCCAGGTCCTGTGCCCACGCTGCAAAAGCCCCGGTATCGTGCAGGCGTCATTTGACAGATATCGGACACCTAGCTGGCACAACCGCTTCAGTTGCACCCAATGCTGCCTTGCCCTGTCCTCCGAAGCCCACCACTGGCTGGGACCGATCAGGTTGCAAGGCCGCCGGCCCTGCGGCTTCTGCGGCCACCAATGGCTCATGCCCTGTCTGCATTACGCCTCCCCGCCGGCCTCCCTGCCCGAGCATCTCACGGCCACCTGTCCGGCATGCAAGCGCCAGACCGAGGTCAGTGTCGCGATGAGCAGGGAACTGCCACAAGACCGCTGCATCGACCCGCACTTCGGCCTGCCGCTCCGATTGACCACGCCGACACGACACGGCACCGTCTGGGCCTACAACCGACGCCACCTGGATGCACTGGACGCTTTCGTGAACGCCGACCTGCGCGAAACGCAAGGTTCCAACTACAGCAACAACACCCTTTTCTCGGTACTGCCCAGATGGATGAAGCTGGCCAAGCACCGCAGCGAGATCGCCAAGGCGCTGCTGAAACTCAGGACGATGCGCTGACCGGTCCGTTCTCGGGCCAGTAATAGGCATCGCCATAAGGCCGGCTGCCGAAAATCGCCGTGCCGATCCGGACCTCGGTCGATCCCTCGGCAATCGCCGTCTCGAAATCCCCGCTCATGCCCATCGACAGACGCGGCAAGGCCAGGCCGGTTTCCTGACGGGCCCGCTCGCGCCACTCGTGCAGCCCACGGAAACAATGACGTACCGAGGCCTCGTCTACCGAATTGATCGCCAGCGTCATCAGACCCTGCACATCCAGTGTGTCGTAAGCCTGCAGCGTCCGCAGAAAGCCAGGCAGCTCTTCGGGTGCCAGGCCGTATTTGCTCGGTTCGGTCGAAGTCTTGAGCTGCACCAGCACGCGGATGCGCCGTCCTTCAGCCTGCAGGCGGCGATCCAGCGCCTGCGCCAGTTCCAGCCGATCGACAGACTGCACCTCGGCTGCCAGCCGGGCCACATCCTTGGCCTTGTTGGTCTGCAGATGACCGATCATGACCCACTCGATACCGCAATCGGCCAGCGGCGTGCTTTTCTGGCGGATTTCCTGGGCCTTGTTTTCGCCAAAGCGGGTCAGTCCCAGCGCCACGGCCTCGCGGATCGCAGCCTCGCCAAAGGTCTTGCTGACCGGCAGCAGGGTGACCTCGTCTGCCGAGCGACCGGCGCGCTCGCAAGCCTGCCCGATGCGCCGCCGGATCGTATCAAGGCGCTGCGCCATGGAATCTTCAATATTCATATAACCATTAGTTTTAAGAAAGCAACGGTTGCCCCAGGATCGTGTCATCATATCCGACCCCACACAAGTGTACTCCGGCACCCCGGGCCTGCCCATGGCAGACGCCATCGCCTACAGGATAGGACATGTATCAATACGCCCCCATCGACCAGCAGCTGATTGAACAGCGTGTACAGCAGTTTGCAGGCCAGACACGCCGCTTTCTGGCGGGCGAGCTGAGCGAGGACGACTTCCGCGTGCTGCGCCTGCAGAACGGCCTGTACATCCAGCGCCACGCCCCGATGCTGCGCGTCGCCGTTCCCTATGGCATGCTGCGCTCGGAACAATTGCGCAAGCTGGCCTACATCGCCCGCACCTATGATCGTGGCTACGGCCACTTCAGCACGCGGCAGAACATGCAATTCAACTGGCCGAAGCTGGAAGACGTCCCCACGATCCTGGGTGAACTGGCCACCGTACAGATGCATGCCATCCAGACCAGCGGCAACTGCATCCGCAACACCACCACCGACCATTTCGCCGGCATCGCCCCCGACGAACACGTCAATCCGCTGGTCTGGTGCGAGATCATCCGCCAGTGGTCCACCTTCCACCCGGAATTCGCCTTCCTGCCGCGCAAGTTCAAGATCGCCGTCAGCGGTGCCGACCACGACCGTGCCGCCGTGGGCGTCAATGACATCGGCCTGCAGGCCACGCAAAAGGACGGCCAGATCGGCTTCAAGGTCTGGATCGGCGGTGGCCTGGGGCGCACCCCCATCGTCGGCAAGCTCATCAACCCCTTCCTGCCCTGGCAGCATCTGCTCACCTATCTGCAGGCGGCCCTGCGCGTATACAACCTGCATGGCCGGCGTGACAACAAATACAAGGCCCGCATCAAGATCCTGGTCAAGGAACTGACCCCGGAAGTCTTCGCCGAACAGGTCCATGAAGAATGGCTGCGCATCAAGGACGGCCCCAACCAGGTCACACAGGCCGAACTCGATGAGATCGCCGGCCGTTTCACCTGGCCCGAGTACGACCCCGCCGCAGCCGATGAGGCAGCCGACTTCAGTGCCGAAGCCGCCACGCACAGCCGCTTTGCCCGCTGGCTGCGTACCAACGTACACCCCCACCGGGAAGCCGGTTACGCCGCCGTGACCATCTCGCTCAAGGCCACCGGCACGCCACCTGGCGACATCACGGCCGATCAGATGGATGCCGTGGCACAACTGGCCGACGACTACGCACTGGGGGAACTGCGCGTCTCCCACGAGCAGAACCTGATCCTGGCGGACGTGCGTCGCAGCCGACTGTTCGAGCTCTGGCAAAAGCTGGAAGCGCTCAGGCTGGCGACCCCCAACATCGGCCTGATCACCAACATCATCGCCTGTCCGGGCGGTGATTTCTGCGCCCTGGCCAATGCCGTGTCGATTCCCGTAGCCGAAGCCATCCAGCACCGTTTCGACGACCTCGACTACCAGTTCGAGATCGGCGAACTCGATCTCAACATCTCGGGCTGTATCAATGCCTGTGGGCACCACCACGTCGGTCATATCGGTATCCTGGGCGTGGACAAGGCCGGTGAGGAGTGGTATCAGGTCACAATCGGCGGTCGCCAGAGTGAACCGGCCCATGCCCTCGCCACGCAACAGCCCACCGATGATACCGTTGCATCGGCACGCGCCGATGGTGCCGCCATCGGCAAGATCATCGGCCGCTCCTTCGCGCGAGCCGAAATCCCCGACGTGATCGAAAAGATGATCCAGACCTACCTGGCACTGCGCGACAGCGAGGTAGAGCGCTTCATCGATGTCGTGGACCGGCTGGGACCGGAACCCTTCAAGGTGGCCGTCTATGGCGACAAGGCTGCAGCACCTGCGGTCGAAGCCAGGACCGCCCCTGCCACCGCCTGATGGACCTGCCGGCAGTCCATAGGTGCTGCCGGCACAACGCCCCACATCCTTTTTTACATCGCGCCATGAGCACAACTGACGCCTCCATCGCCCACCTGATCCTGCACGGCCGCATCAGTCCCGATCCGACCCATGTCTTTACGCCAGAAAGCGCAGAAGGCGCGGCGCTGCCGCCGGACGAACCCGACTGGCTGCTGCCCCTGTCCACCTGGCTGGCCCATCGCGACACGCTGCGTCTACGCAACCATCCTGTCGGCATCCTGTTCCATCCGGACGACGATCCTGCCGAACTGGCCGATGCCGATGGCCAGATCAATCCGCAGGGCATTGCCTATCTGGCCGTGAATTTTCCTGCCTATACCGACGGTCGGGGTTACTCCATCGCCCAGTTGCTGCGCGACAGGCATGGCTGGCGCGGCGACCTGCGGGCACGCGGTGACGTAATGATCGACACGGTGTTCTACCAGGCCCGCTGCGGCTTCGACAGTTTTGTCGTGAAGCCGGAACATGACCCCCAGGAAGCACTCGAAGCACTGGGCAGTTTTACGCAAGCGTACCAGCGCGGTTACCGGGCCCCCGAAGAAGCCAGTGCGCTCAAGGGCGGGCAATAAATTTTTCAGCGTGCTTTTTCCGAGGCCTGCCCGCCATGTGGCAGACAGGCGCTCGACCAAGGTGATCTACCGAGCCCGGGCAGTCGTCCGCTGCACGGCAAACACGCTCACCAGCACCACCACCAGACCGGCAAGCGCCGTACCCGTTATGGATTGCGCCAGCAAGACCCACCCCAACACGACTGCCGTCAAGGGGCTCAGCAGCCCCAATGAGGCAACAGCCACGGTCGGCAAGCGCGCCACGCCCCGAAACCAGAGCGTATAAGCCAGCAAGGCTCCCGCCAGACAAAGGTAGGCATAGGCCGCCCATTGCGACATGGTGAGTACGGGCAGGGGCGGATCCACCCACAGCGCAACCGGCAACAGCATCACGCCGCCGATCAGCAGTTGCCAGCCTGTCAGCGCCAGCACGGGCATGTTCATTTGCCAACGACGTGTCAGCCAGACTCCGGCAGCCATGCAGGCCGCCCCCAGCAAGGCTGCCGCAATCCCCACCGGCTCGAATACCGTCTGCGGAGACAACAGCAGAATGGCCATGCCCGCTACGCCAGCCACCGCCGACCACAATGTCACCCTGGCCGGCACGCGGCCATCCACAGCCCAGGCCAGCAGCATCACCAACAAAGGCTGTATCGCGCTCAGCACCGCAGCCAGGCCACCTGGCAGCCTATAGGCGGCGACAAACAGCAGTGCCTGGAATACGCCGATATTCAATGCCCCCAATACCAGCAAACGCCACCACTGCCGGCGATCCGGCAAGCAGCGTGTAAAAATCAGCAGCAGAATCCCGGCAGGCAGTACGCGGATAAGCGCTGCGGTAAATGGGCGATCCGGTGGCAGCCCTTGTGTTGTGACAATGTAGGTGGAGCCCCAGATCGCGGGTGCCAGCGCGGTCAGCATGACATCACGCCAATAGCCCCATGAGGAAGTCGCATTCATCCAAGTACCTTCAAATCAAGATAAAATAATTGTGCGCACTATTTAACTTGAAGTCAAGACAAATGCCAAAGCCACCACCAACCCGGTTACCCGATAGCGTCGATGCCATCCTCGATCAATGGCGGCGGGAACGCCCCGACCTGGACGCCAGTCCCATGGGACCGATTGGCCGTCTCCAGCGCTGTGCAGCGCTGTTGGAGCAGCGGCTGGAAGCCAGCTTTGCCCACGCCGGCCTGAGTCTCTGGGAGTTCGACATGCTTGCCACGCTGCGACGCGCCGGCGCACCATACCGGTTAAGCCCGACCGAACTGTTTTCCACATTGATGGTGACCTCGGGGACCATGACCCACCGACTCAAGCAACTGGAAAAGCGCGGCTTCATCGAGCGTCTGCCCAATCCACAGGATGCGCGCAGCCTGCTTGTGCAATTGAACGATGTCGGACTGGCACTGATCAATCAGATCGTGGTGCTGCACATCGAAAACGAGCGACGCATCCTGGCCGAATTGTCCGCCGACACACTGGCCAGCCTTGATGCGCACCTGTCCGCATTGCTGCTGACACTGGAGCAGCAGTCATGAACGGCAGCAATACTGTCACGAGCTGTCTTTTTGATTTTGCGTGACACTTTTCTACATCTAGCGGACTGGACAACAAAAAACCCCAGATGTAGTATTCAGTTGTCGTGTCTGTTCAGCGCACGATTTGCCGCCCGACCTCACCGGAGCGGCAGCTTTCTGTTTCACCCAGCATCTGGCTCGCATACTTGTGGGCCAGATGATTTCATCTCAATTCAGGAATCATAATCATGACGATTACTGTATACAGCAAGCCTGCCTGCGTCCAATGCACCGCCACCTACCGCGCACTCGACAGGCTGGGCGTGGACTACATGGTCATCGACCTGGCCCAGGATGAACAGGCGCTGGATACCGTACGCGACATGGGCTATCAGCAGGTACCGGTCGTCGTGGCCGGCAACGACCACTGGTCGGGCTTTCGTCCCGACAAGATCAGCGCCCTGCTGAACTGAGTCCCCCCACGACCGCGCCGGGATCCGCCATGGGAAGGCTCGTCTATTTCTCGACTTCCTCGGAAAACACACACCGCTTCGTCGGCAAGCTCGGCCTGCCGGCCACCCGCATTCCGATCCGCCAGGAAGAGGCACCTTTCACGGTGGACGAACCTTATATCCTGCTGGTCCCCACCTATGGCGGCGGCAACGTCAAGGGTGCCGTCCCGCCCCAGGTCATCCGCTTTCTCAATCACGCGCCCAACCGCGCCCTGATCCGGGGCGTGATTTCGTCGGGCAACACCAACTTCGGCGAGGCCTATTGCATCGCCGGCGACATCATCGCCCAGAAATGCGGCGTACCCCACCTGTATCGCTACGAACTGATGGGTACGCCTGAAGATGTCGATAAAGTCCGTACCGGAGTGACCGAATTTTGGAACCGACAACCTTGACCCCCGTGCCCGGCAGCGACACTGCGCCACACACGCCCGGCCAGCCATCAGGACCGGGCACCGCCCCTCAGCACGCCCGTGCCGGTTCGGCTGCTGCCAATACGGAGCTGGACTACCACGCACTCAATGCCATGCTCAATCTCTACGACGAGCATGACCGGCTGCAACTGGACCGCGACCGTCAGGCGGCACGCCAATACTTTCTGCAGCACGTCAACCAGAACACCGTGTTCTTCCATAACCTCAAGGAAAAGCTCGACTACCTTGTCGAACACGGCTATTACGAAAAGCAGGTCCTGGCGCAGTACGATTTTGCGTTCATCCAGAAACTCTACGATCTCGCCTATGCCAGGCGTTTCCGCTTCCAGACATTCGTCGGCGCGTTCAAGTACTACACCAGCTATACGTTGCGCACGTTCGACGGCAAGCGCTACCTTGAGCGCTACGAAGACCGCGTCTGCATGGTGGCACTGGCTCTGGCAAAAGGTGACGAGGCCTTCGCGCTGAACCTGGTCGACGAGATGATCGCCGGGCGTTTCCAGCCAGCCACGCCGACTTTCCTCAATTGCGGCAAGCAGCAACGCGGCGAGCTGGTCTCGTGCTTCCTGCTGCGCATCGAAGACAACATGGAATCGATCGGGCGCGCCATCAATTCTGCCTTGCAGCTATCCAAGCGCGGCGGCGGCGTGGCGTTCCTGCTGAGCAACATCCGCGAGACGGGTGCCCCCATCAAGCAGATCGAGAACCAGTCATCCGGTGTCATCCCCATCATGAAAATGCTGGAAGACGCCTTTTCCTACGCCAATCAATTGGGTGCCCGCCAGGGAGCCGGTGCGGTCTATCTCAATGCGCACCACCCGGACATCATGCGTTTTCTGGATACCAAGCGCGAGAATGCCGACGAAAAAATCCGCATCAAGACCCTGTCGCTGGGCGTGGTGATCCCCGACATCACCTTTGAACTGGCCCGCGACAACGAGCCCATGTACCTGTTCTCGCCCTACGACGTGGAGCGCGTCTACGGCAAACCATTTGGCGATGTCAGTATCTCGGACACCTATCGTGAGATGGTGGCCGACCCCCGCATCCGCAAGCGCAAGATCAATGCGCGCGAGTTTTTCCAGACCCTGGCCGAGATCCAGTTCGAATCCGGCTACCCGTACATCATGTACGAAGACACGGTCAACCGCGCCAACCCCATCCAGGGCCGGATCAACATGAGCAATCTCTGCTCCGAGATCCTGCAGGTCAACACGCCCAGCACCTACCACGACGACCTGGGCTACACCCATGTCGGCAAGGACATTTCCTGCAACCTGGGATCGCTCAACATTGCCCAGGCCATGGACGGCCCCGATTTCGGCAAGACCGTCGAAACCGCCATCCGGGCGCTGACGGCCGTATCCGATGCCAGCCATATCGGCTCGGTCCCTTCCATTGCGCAAGGCAATGCCGATTCGCACGCCATCGGCCTGGGCCAGATGAACCTGCACGGCTATCTGGCACGCGAGCATATCCACTACGGTTCAGAAGAAGGCATCGATTTCACCAATATCTACTTCTATGCCGTCGCCTACCATGCGATACGTGCCTCCAACCAAATCGCCATCGAGCGCGGCACTGCCTTCAAGGGATTCGAGCACTCGACCTATGCCAGCGGCACCTATTTCGACAAATACATAGAACAGTCCTGGCAACCGGCCACCGAACGCGTACGCACCCTGTTCGAACAGGCGGACGTCGCCATCCCGACGCAGGATGACTGGCGCACGCTGCGCGATTCGGTCATGGCCCACGGCCTGTACAACCAGAACCTGCAGGCCGTCCCGCCCACGGGATCGATTTCGTACATCAACAACGCCACGGCCAGCATCCATCCGATTGCCTCCAAAGTCGAGATCCGCAAGGAAGGCAAGATCGGGCGCGTGTACTACCCCGCCCCCTACCTGAGCGAGGACACCCTGCCCTACTACCAGGATGCCTACGAGATCGGCCCGGAAAAAATCATCGACACCTACGCTGCGGCCACCCAGCACGTCGACCAGGGGCTGTCGCTGACACTGTTCTTCCGCGATACCGCCACCACCCGCGACATCAACAAGGCACAGATCCATGCCTGGCGCAAAGGCATCAAGACCATCTACTACGTTCGCCTGCGCCAGATGGCGCTGGAAGGCACGGAAGTCGAAGGCTGCGTGTCATGCACACTTTGAGCCCCCTGTTTTCAATTGGATGTCGATACGCCCTATAGGAAATCCTGCATGAATACGCCTACCCGCCTGCACGCGCCCCCAAGCAGCGTACGCGCCATCAACTGGAACCGGATCGAGGATGACAAGGACCTGGAGGTCTGGAACCGCCTGACCGGCAATTTCTGGCTGCCCGAGAAGGTACCCCTCTCCAATGACATCCCTTCCTGGGCCACGCTGACACCCGCCGAGCAGCAGCTCACCATCCGCGTATTTACCGGTCTGACGCTGCTCGACACCATCCAGAATACGGTGGGAGCACCCAGCCTGCTGCCCGATGCGCTGACCCCGCACGAAGAAGCGGTGTACACCAATATCTGCTTCATGGAAGCCGTGCATGCCCGCTCGTACAGCTCGATTTTCTCGACCCTGTGCCTGACACCCGACGTAGACGATGCCTACCGCTGGAGCGAGGAAAACGAACACCTGCAAAACAAGTCGCGCATCATCCTGCGACACTACCGCGACAACGACCCGCTGCTGCGCAAGGTCGCCAGCGTGTTCCTGGAGTCATTCCTGTTCTATTCGGGCTTCTACCTGCCGATGTACTGGTCGAGCCGGGCCAAGCTGACCAATACCGCCGACCTGATCCGTCTCATCATCCGCGACGAGGCCGTGCACGGCTATTACATCGGCTACAAGTTCCAGAAATGCCTGGAGCGCGAATCCGAGGCGCGCCGCGAAGAAATCAAGATGGCCGCCTATGAACTGCTGCACGATCTGTACGACAACGAAGTGCGCTACACCGAAGAACTGTATGACGGCGTCGGCCTGACCGAGGACGTCAAGCGGTTCCTGCACTACAACGCCAACAAGGCGCTGATGAACCTCGGCTACGAGGCCCTGTTCCCGGCCAGCGTGACCAACGTGAATCCCGCCATCCTGGCCGCGCTGTCGCCGGGTGCAGATGAAAATCACGATTTTTTCTCGGGCTCCGGATCTTCATATGTCATTGGCAAGGCCGTGGCGACCGAGGACGACGACTGGGCGTTTTGAAGCCAATAGCAGGAAAAGGGGTTGTGCTTGTCTTGTTGACGTGCAAGTACAGGAACCGCCCCTGTACTCGA
Source organism: Corticimicrobacter sp. (assembly GCF_040137905.1). Taxonomy (NCBI): domain Bacteria; kingdom Pseudomonadati; phylum Pseudomonadota; class Betaproteobacteria; order Burkholderiales; family Alcaligenaceae; genus Corticimicrobacter; species Corticimicrobacter sp. The sequence goes on along the minus strand of NZ_JBEFDG010000007.1, from coordinate 3,374 downwards.
CCCTTTTTTTGATCGCCAGAAAAAGCCCTTATAAAACAATGCCCCACAAAATAGGGCAAAAAAAGGGTTGAAGGCTGTTTTCGTTAAAATGGATTTAATATCAAGCTGTTGTGAATTTTTTCTTGTAGTTCACTGCCGTATAGGCAGCTCAGAAACAAAACCGCCGCCCTTGAGCCATTTTATAGAGGGTTCACTGCCGTATAGGCAGCTCAGAAAGTGGAAGGTTGGGATCGCGAAGATGTGACTGTGTTCACTGCCGTATAGGCAGCTCAGAAAACGCGCACGCATATCGGCGTCGGCCTTATCGGGTTCACTGCCGTATAGGCAGCTCAGAAAGGGCAGACCTTTGCCAGCACCCTGCCCCAGCAGTTCACTGCCGTATAGGCAGCTCAGAAAAATGGCTATGTCAACAAGGTTCTGGCCGGTGCGTTCACTGCCGTATAGGCAGCTCAGAAACTTGTCGGTCGCTCCGTGCCGTCGATTTATCGGTTCACTGCCGTATAGGCAGCTCAGAAAGTCAGGCGCTCGAACTCGATGTGACGATCGATGTTCACTGCCGTATAGGCAGCTCAGAAAGCCAGTCAGGGCCGAGAGGTCCGTCTGACTGAGTTCACTGCCGTATAGGCAGCTCAGAAATTCCCATCCAAATGCACAGCCGCCAGAAAGGCGTTCACTGCCGTATAGGCAGCTCAGAAATGGAGCATCACTGACGGCACGCTTTCAAGCACGTTCACTGCCGTATAGGCAGCTCAGAAAATTGGCAAGTGCTGCTGCAGGTGCTGCAACCAGTTCACTGCCGTATAGGCAGCTCAGAAAGCCCCCACCGATGTCGGCGGGATACGCGCAAAGTTCACTGCCGTATAGGCAGCTCAGAAATGGAGGTTGTCCAGGGTGTGGTGGGCCTGTCCGTTCACTGCCGTATAGGCAGCTCAGAAAGTCGCATCAACGCATCGTGTCGCTGTCGACAGGTTCACTGCCGTATAGGCAGCTCAGAAAAGGATGATGCGCTCGGCGTAGGCGGCAGTTTCGTTCACTGCCGTATAGGCAGCTCAGAAAGGAGACCTGGCAGGAGTATGAGCTTGCGGGCCGTTCACTGCCGTATAGGCAGCTCAGAAAATCAGGCAGCGTGACGTCCTCGCAGACGCCGAGTTCACTGCCGTATAGGCAGCTCAGAAACGCCGCAGCTTCGAACAGCCCAGCGAAACCACGTTCACTGCCGTATAGGCAGCTCAGAAAAGAAAGCGGCACAGGATGCAGCCAGAATCAGAGTTCACTGCCGTATAGGCAGCTCAGAAAGACCAAGCATTCCGACTTCGCCAGCTTCACCGGTTCACTGCCGTATAGGCAGCTCAGAAAAGCAGGCAAATCACGCATGGACGCCAAGAGTGGTTCACTGCCGTATAGGCAGCTCAGAAAAACTCCGGAGGCATCCTCATGAAGATCAAGCGGTTCACTGCCGTATAGGCAGCTCAGAAATGCGTGGATTGTCATGATGCGCGACCCTACGAGTTCACTGCCGTATAGGCAGCTCAGAAATTTCAGCGCGGCAGGCAAAGGCAGCGGGTTTGGTTCACTGCCGTATAGGCAGCTCAGAAAACAATAGGGATGGCCGCAGTGCTGGCAAACGCGTTCACTGCCGTATAGGCAGCTCAGAAAGGCGTCGTTCGTCATGGCAATAACGCGGCACTGTCGGACCCGTATGCGGTATTTGAAAAAATGCTCGGACGCGGCAACCCGCCAGACGACTGGAACGCATTGGTACGATCAAATCTGTGTCAGCGCCACGCCACCTCGCAAGCGCTCTGTCACCGTCCGCCGCACAGCCGGCGGCGCGTCGTGCAACAACACAGGCCATTCGGACTGGGCCTGCCTGACCAGCCCCTTGGCCAGCCGGATGTGATTCGGCACACGGGAGAGCTTGGCCTGTTTCAGCAAAGCCTCCAGTGCATCCCAGTCGAATGCTCGCAACCGGCTGTCAATCGCCCGGTTGACAGCATATTCCGCCGGCTTGACCGACTCAAAGAACGCGCTCACGCACACGGGATCGTAGAGCGGAGACAATACCGGTGAGTGTCCATCGGGATACAGCAACGCCCAGTTCTTGAGATGTGCATCCGTATTGCCCAGCAGGATGAATGCAACAAAGCGATGGATAAATTCGCGTACATCCTCGATCCGGTTTGCAGACAATGCATCCAGCACCCGCAGCATATCGGCATAGTCCGACAGGCCCTTGCCATATTTGTGCTTGGGTGCCAGGCCCAGCACCTGGGCAAACTCTTCCATATGCACACGCAAGCCGCCTGGCCCGCGATCAAAGCGGGGCACTGCCAGGATTGTGTCGAACGGAACCGCTTCCGGGAGTTCCGCCTCTGCCCGTGAAATCACCCGAGCCTGAGCGCAATTCAAGCCGACGGCCTCGCACAGGCGATAACCGGTGTACTCGTTTTCGACCAGATCAGGGTGCCGTGTGGTCGGTAGCTTCAGAATGTACTCGCCCGCGGCACCGTGCTTTTTGACCACATACCGTCGGCCATCATAAATGGCTGAAAATTTGGTGACCACACCTGGTAGCGACGCGGCGTCTTCTACGGGTGCCTCCACAACTGCCGGCTCCAGCACCTCCAGCCCCAATGCCATATGCCATTGGCGCACAGGGTCAGGAACCCCTGCCTGCAAAGGTACGGGTTCCACTTCGATCGCGCCCATCAGGTCATGGCCTGCCGCTGCCAATAACTCGAACTCATCATCAGGCGAACATTTACGCTCATGCGCCAGACGATCCCGATTGTGCCCCTCAGGCAAAAGATTGGCGAAATAGGCCGGCCAGCGGCCATCGCTGCGCACCAGGCGAGCATCCCGGACCGAAGCCAGGATTTCCTGCGTCTGGGCCTCTGTCGCACCACGATATGCCAGCGACAGCAATGGACGATGGGCATCCTGGATATAAGCCTCATCGAAAGACACCCTCAGGATGTCCCCATACTGAGACAAGTATCCTACAGCTCGCCGCGTACGGTCAGGCAGATGCAGATACATGCGCAGATACTTGATGGTTGTGCTCATGGCTGACTCAAAATCTGATCCACCACCGATTTGGGTGCCTCTGCTCCAGCAGGCTGCCCCAGGTATCGACCACCTGACCGCAAAAATGCCTCCAGATCGGCTTTCAAGTGCCTGGGCACCACCAGAAACTCGACATCCAGAACGCGGGCCACCTCCTCAAGCGTAGACACCTGTGGATCAACAGCCCCGGTTTCTATCTTGTTGATGGTCATGCGTGACAGGCCCGCCTGCCTGGCCAGGGCAGCCTGGCTCAAGTTGTGGGCTTGTCGAATATCTTTCAACGCTGACACAATGCTCATGATATATAT